>NZ_QUCG01000021.1:0-55962 GCF_003473645.1 Prevotella sp. AM23-5
AATCCACCAAGCAAATAGCAAGCCTCCTCACCATACATATCAACAATACACCTTGAAGAACTTTTCGCACAGACTCCCCATCATATAGCATGGCTCCTCGCTTAGCATATCAATATGATCCTGCTCGCATATATGCGCTACCACATGAAGAAGCTCATGACCTATTGTGTTGATGATACTGCTATCAGATTCACATTTTCCAATGGCAAGAACACTCCTTCTTTCGGCTAGGTTTGAATAGGTAAGACCCCTATCTGCACTCTCTTTGGTTAGATGTTCTTGGGCTTCTGATAATGGATTGCCGCTGCATCCAATACCAGAAAGAGCATAGCATATCTCATCGGCATCATCCGGCTGATAACCTATGAAACATACTATGCTCCAATCGTACTTCGGGAGTTGTATTACTCTTCTGATCATAACACATCTTCCCAAGGGATAGGCACTCCATTATGGCAGCAGTCGGCATAGAATCGGTTGAAGATAAAACCATCCTTCTGGTCGGCATCATCCACCATATCCTTGATAAACTGGGCTAACTGCTCCTCATTCTTGATGGAAGACTTGTAGAAGTCTGCCCTAGCCATATTCGCCACATATACATGGTCGTAGCCAGCCTTATTCTTTACCTCAATTCCCTGACCAAGCAGAAGGGCATCCACCTTCTCTTTATCCCAAAACGAGACACTTACATCACGCTTGGATGAAGGGTCATACTTATACATCAGGCTCACCGCCCACTCACACATTTTCTTGCTGAAATGATAGCCATTGTATCTGAGATAGGCAACCATTGCCTCAGGTTTGAGGTCATACATATCCAATGGCATTCTGCATTTTCCCATATTGCTGAATATTAAAGGGAGTCTGGTTCCGACATAGTGCCGCTACCAAAACTCCCAAGTTAAACACTAGCGACCGCCACCATTGTAGCCGCCACCACCTCTTTCACCATAGCGGTTCGAGTAGTTCCAATCATCGTTCACGTTGTTGAATCTGCGTCTGTTCTCACGCTCTTCACGTTCCTCATGCTCTCTTCTCCAATCGTCACGATAATCAGGCATACGCTCACCCATACGCTCCTGCTTCATCTTTTTCAGACAAGACATAGCCTTGCTGCCAAAACCAAGCATAGACTCGATGTTGTCATACAAATCATCGAACTTATCTTCTGTAATCTCAATCATTACCATAATCATAAGATATTAAAGTGAATAGATAGGAGATTACTTGCTCATGCTCTGTTGGAGCCATCCCATCATCTTGTCAATCTTGCCCTCAATGCCGGAAACCTTGCCTTCCAGCTTGTTGATTTTCTCGGTCTGTTCCTTCTCCTTGGCTATCTGGGGGTTGAGCTGCAGTAGCATTCCCTCGCAAGATTTTACGACTCTTTCGTGGTAATCTACGCTCTCCAGTATCGCCTTGGATTGTCTCAGCATTGCATCGACCTCGGAACTCATGGCATCCTTGCTATCGCTTACCACAAGATTCTTGTCGTTCGCTATCTGTCCGTTAGCAGGTAGCTGCTTGAAATCCACTTCCTCGTCATTGATCTTCACCTTCACATCAACCACAGTCTCCATAGGCTGAGGAGTGAAGCCATTATTGAAAGAAGGGTATCTCGTCTGAGGGTTGCTCACCGAAACAACCTGACCGATCCGCAAGCTCGGGTTCTCGCCCTTGTCGAGGACATAGAACAAAGAATTAGTTCTTAAACCTTGAAACATAATGTAATCTCCTATTATCTATTCTGTTGTTAAACAATACCCGTCATAAGTTGAAGGGTGTTAGTATCTCGCTCGAACCAGAGCTGAACCACTCCAGTACCCGGCACATCTGCAACCGTCAATGGTTCGCCATTGAACTTGCTCACAGCTTGTGTCGCCCCGTTGGTCTCGAAAAGGATAGGCAGCGTACCAGTCGTTCCAGTCGGAATAGCCTGACGCAGATTTACGAAAATCGTTCCTCTGTAGCTGGCATTCACGAAAGCGTGGTTTTTGAAGGTGAACACCACATCGGAAGTATTCACCTTCACGCCAGTAGAAGCGATAGCTGCCGAGCCATTACGATTCACCCATGTATAAGGTCTTAACCATAACATAGCAGCCTCCTTTCTTTAACCCCAGAATCCTGCATTGTTGGCAGCATTCAGTCCATACAAGCCAGCCTGATAAGCCACGCAGTTAGGAACTGCAGTGAATGGGCTGTAAGGTGTAGTCACAGTCTCCGGCAACTTACACTTGATACCAGCCACCTCGTTCTGCAAACCAGCCAATACCTGATTGATAGGAGCCACCGCCTGACCAACAATCTGAGAGGTCATAGCAGAAGACTTGAAGGTGCTGTTCTCCTCACGGAGGGCATCAATCTTGTTCTGCATTTCCCTGAACTCAGCTTGCTTTTGTCCGTCAACGATGGTCTGAGTACTCTCCTTGATAGCGTTGTGCAAATCACAAGTCTGACGCTGGGTCTCGTAAGCCACGTTAGAGAAGCCACGCTCCTGACCTACTGCCACGTTGTTGATGGCAGTCTGCAAGGTTCCAGTCTGCTGGCAGATAGCCAAGCGGTTCTCGCAGCAGCAGTTTGCAATCTGCTGAGCAATCTGCATATTACCCTGCTGCAAAGCATTGATGGTCTGCATACCGCTCATACCAACCTGATTACCTACACTCTGAACCTGAGAAGTCAAGGCAGAAATGGCATTCTGAATCTGTCCTTCTGTGCAGTTGAGCTGAGTAGCGAGATTACTGAGTGCGTTACGATTACCGCCGATGGCATCCATCAAGAGGCTACGACCGTAGTCATTGTTAATCTCGTTAGCGATACCGCCACGACCGTTGCCGCCGAAGCCGCCCCAGCCATTGCCACCCCAACCCATAAGGAAGAAGAGGAAGATTACCCACATAAACCATCCACCTTCGCCACCGAAGCCATTGTTTCCCTTCATGGCAAGAAGGACATTTGGGTCAACACCCTGCTTCTGGAGAAGGGGTGCAAGAAGACCGAGCATCCCATTGTTAGATGTTGAGCCTTCGTTTCCGAATACATACGTTTTACTTTCCATATTATCCTGAAATCTTTTTTGTTAAACACTAAATTATGATTCTCACTTTGTAACGTTACGAGCACAAAGATACGAATAATATGGATAGAGATTGATAAACTCGTAAAAGGTTCTATAAGTGTGTGATAAGCAAAGATTTATGGTTACGGGAAAGGGCGTAAATATACAGGAGGGGCGATTGGGTCTCTCCTATATATAATAATGTAGCTGATGCTATATGCTTATGCCATACTTTCGGGCTTGCTTGCGGAAGAAAGCTTTCTTGTTGGCGAAGAACCTGATGAGCGATTTGTTCCACTTTTTTTCGTGACCGAACTGGTCGTGGATGCCCTCAGGTATCTTTCCATCGTGAACATACTTCTCGAATGAGGAGATAGACTTCCCCATTTCGTGAGCACACCAGCCCTTGTTGGCTTGGGTATCATTCATCATGGCGGTAAGGAGTGCCACCAGTTCCATATCATTCTCTGATAGACCGCAAGGGATAGGCTTGCCTTCTGCTTGGGCTACCGCTGATTCGTGAGCCTTGTCAGCAAGAGCACGAAGTCCTGCTTCGATGATGCTGTAATTTACTAATTGCGACATAAGCATATATAATTAAAATGAGTGTAATCAGGAACATATCACAATAGTACATCTGATTCGTGATAACGATGGAATCATACATGACGTGAATCACATTGACTCCTGCAATATAGAAAATCGGAATGCGCCACTCTACACACAATCGGTGCAACACCTGACCTTTCCAAAGAGAAATCGGGTAAAGAATGTAAGTGATGAAGTAGAAGAACCAGACAGGTTCCTCGTTCTCTTCGTACCATAGTGTTATCTCCATTTTGTTGTCATAGAACTGAGATATACCATACCATCTGAAAAGCATGACCAATATAGGCGCATACTTGAAATAAAACAAGTCAGTCTTAATCTTGCTTCGTTCAGGGAGTAACTTAGTTATCTCTCCAATTAACTTCTTGACTCGTATGTCTTCGTCTTCATCTTTTTTCATAAGCCTTCATTTTTAAGTTTATAATGATTGGATAATCTTTTGCTGATGTAATCACCTGAGATTCAGATATTCTTAGATGCTGCAAATATAAAAAGAAATAATGGGAACATAACAATTTAGGATATTTTTAATAGTTAAACTTTATAAATACTTACAGATTAACAGATTTACACAAGAAATATAAGTAAAAAGTTTCAGATTGAAAGCAATTATCCCCCGAAAGCCTAGCACTTTCAGGGGATAGTCATATATATATATTACTTCTCAGCCTTCGCCTTCTGGTTAGCCACAACCACCTTATTGGCTGGCTCCAGTACGGAGAGGATTCGCTTTCTCAGTTCACGGATTCTCTTCATATCCTCGGCATTGTAGGCATCCTTGCCATCTTCCAAGAAGCCCTTCTTCAACTCGGAAATTTCCTGCTTGTCAAGGGAAATCTCGTCAATGGCATCAATAGCAGCCTTGTTGGTGTTGTAGTAGCCATCGCTCTGACTCGGAGCCGTATCAAGCAAGAGGTCGTATGAAGTCTTGAATCCGTTCAGCTTAGTGTAGAGTTGTTTCAGCTTCAAATCCTCGAAATCATCCTTCGGAGTAGCGTGAGCCTTGTATATATCCTCGGCATTCAACTTGTGAGGTCTGTACTCTTCCCCACTCTCCTCGGCACGTTCCTTCTTCTTGTCTTCCTCATACTTCTTCACCTTCACATCTTCCTGCTTATACTGCTTGTATTCCTCTGAGCCGTAGAACCGCTCCAGCATAGAGTAATCGCCATCCACCTTAGCTTGTTTCTTCAACTTGCTCAGGGTATTGGCTGCACGGTCGTGGTTCTCCTTCATATTCCAGAACTCATCACCCTGCTTCTTTGTGACTGGTCTATCATCTGGGTTGCTCACGAACTTGCTTACCAATGGTATGTCTGCCATCTTGATTTCCTTCGGGTCGTTGAGTGACTTAGTGAGGACACCGAGCACCTGACTGCCCATGGTGTAAGCACCACCGAGATAGGAAGACAAGACATGGTCAACTACAGCAGGGTTGTTTATGTTGTATCTTGGGTTACCCAAAGCATCCCATCTATTCTGCTGCACATCAGGATAATCGTTCCCGATTGAGTTCATCATCCTTGATGCACGAACCAACCAATCAGGAGTGCCCACGTATGCCTTAGTGAAGTTCGGGTCATACTTATTATACTCTGTGTCCTTGAATAATGGCTTGCCAGTGAAGTCAACATTGAAAGCCAATTCAAAGACAGGACGGATAGGGTTCGGCATCAGGCTGACTGCTATGTTGCCATCATATCCAGTTGGGTCAAGCGGAAGCATATCCACTACCTGACCGAGCAAGTCTTCTGCATACTGGCTCCAAGTTTCCTCTGCCAGCTCGCCACCCATCATCTTGGATGCAATCATATCACCTACTCCATAGAAGGCACGGAACTCCTGAGCAAGCGGAATCGTCACATACTCATGAGTAAACGGAACCCACATAATCAGGTTGTTTCGTCTATCCCACTTGGTGAACTGCCAGTACTTATCCTTATCATCATCACCGCCCAACAGACTCATCAGGGCTGCATTGACAATAGGAACCAGCACACCACTCGCCAACCAAGCTGCAGTAACAGCCGTGAACTTGAAAGGATGATGCTTGGCAAGCGCACCCAATGTCTGCAAACTCTGTACAGCCGGATTGATGAAGAGATAGAGGTTTCTAATCATCTGCCAGCCATATTCGCCAGTACCCTTGCGGTTGAAGTTCAAGGTTACATCTTTGGCATCATTCACAGCCTCATCAATGGAGCGACCATACTGGATGGAAGTCATATAGACCGCAAATCGGTTGCTATCCTCAATCATTCTGTTCAGAAACTCAATGCCATCCATGATGGTATGTCCTACCTTTACTGGGTTCGCCTTCCATCTATCCAAATCCTTCAAGTCATTCTTGAATTTCTTCTTCAAATCTTCCACGTCAAGCGAAGAGACAAAGCCAGTCTCGCCACCATTCATCATAAAGTCATAGAACATCTGTTCCTTTGGAGTAGCATTTCCATTGCTTACCTTCTCTCTCAACTTGCCGTTCTGATAGTCTCTCAGCATAAAACCGAGATTCCAAGAGGTAGCGAGATTCCTTCTGAGGAGATAATTGTATCTGCCATCCTCACGAATAGCGGTAGAAGCCAGCGTCATGGTCAGGTCTCGGAAGTAGTTGGAAGGGATAAAGAGAGGAGAAAGACTTGTGTAGGCAGCAGCCATCTTTCTTCCCAACCAAGCAGCAGCCCTATCCAGTTTGCCGCTCTGAATTTCTCTCACTCGGTGTGCTCTGGTATTGTTCATCGCCTGAGCCAACTGAGGGTCACCATTCACATAGATAACATACTCCTCGCCATCCTTCATCACTCGTACCTCATGTTCTCTCTCCTCGCTATGAGTCTGAGGATAGGCAATATTCAAGCCGTCTCTCTGCTGGGTAGCATCGCCAGTTTGAGCCATCTGCTCCATCTTCTGCTCGAAAGCATCAATGGCAGCTTTCACCTGATTACTATTCATCTGAGAAGTAATCTTAGGGGTAGCAGGAATCCACTCCTCGTTGCCGTTGGCATCCGTACTCTTCACATACCAAGCCTTGCTCAGGGTGAGCAGGGAGGTAGGATGATTCTGCGCCAAGAGCATCAGGTGCTGCTTCACCCAGTTCTTGTTGTTCAGCAGGATTCCACTCTCTGCCATGTTCTCGATGTATGCGATAGGATCATCAGCGATAGAGGTTCGTCCATGTGCAGTCTTCAATGTCTGATTGAACGCACCCTTGCCGCCACCGATATAGTCCCATACTTGGTCGGCAGTAGTGCCATCCCAGCCACGGAGAGGAATGTAGTGGCTATACATACCCTTCACATACTCGTAGGCATCCTTGCTCATCATTCCAGCCTTGAATCCATCACGGAGAATCTTCTTGGTGGCAGCATTCGTTGCATTCCAAAGAGTCTGAACCTCGGCAAGATGCTTGGTTTCCACATCCCTTACCAGTTTGTGGGCAGCTTCCTCAAAGTCTGAGCCACCGAATAACTGAGACAAGCCAGAGTAATCATTGACGATACCATTCTCATCGTAGCGGTAGTCCATATAGGATGGAGAGTACTTTCCTCGGAGAGCATTATCCTTCTGTCTCCAAGTGGTGAAATCTACCCTGCCAAACTCCAAGTCGGCATCATTTGACACACGATCCAAGTCGTTTTTGTATGCCTTGTATGCTGCACTTCTCTGATTCACATCTTCATAGTCAGCTTCCAAAGACTTCTTGAATGCCATCTGAGCATCACGCTCCAAGCCGTGTTTCGCCATCATATAGACTCGCACATTGTCGTAGCTATCGCCCAGCACCTTCTTCATCTGATGATAAGCCTTTCTGAGTGGCTGCAGGAACTCGTTGTTGTACTCCTCAAACTCGTTCTTGCCCTTGCCATGACTGCGATTCTCGGCAGTATAGGCATCCTCAGCCATATTCAGGCGGTCAACACCCACTTCCTTCATAATAGCTTCCTGAGCTTTACGGATAGCCAGCATACTATCTTGAAAGGCGATACGTTTGAGCACAGAACCACGCTGCAACTCTCGGTTGAACTCACCAAGGGCAGTATCATCACTCAGAAGATGCTGCTCGTAGGTTGGAGCAGTCTTCCAAAGAGCCATCTGCTTGCGGTACTCGTCCACTCTCCTCAGGAAGTCAACGGCACTCTCACCAGCGTTGCGTTGTGGGATGGTTGGTCGCTGGGCATCCTTAGGCAGATTATTATCCTTCTTCCACTGGTTCAAGTCGTGTTCAAACTTGTCATAGCGCAAGGAGAACTTGGTATTGCCATCCTCAGGAGTGGTTGGGCGCAAGGTATTCTGCAAGAGTGGAGCAATCACATGTTCCGTCAACTGGGTAGGGATTCCGTTGCCGATGATGGTATGGCTCAGGTTCTCAGAGAACGGCATCTTGTAATCATCGCTCACTCCTGATACTCTAGCGAGCACTCTACCCATGGCACGATATATCTTACCATCCGGCATCACAATCACATCACCGCTCTTGGTTCTGAGTGTTGGCAGCAGTTCATCAGCGAAGGCATGAGGAATCTTTCCGTCAGCATAGGCACTACCCATCACATACAATGGCTTGTCAATGTTTCTCCAGTCAATGCCATCAGTCTTCAAGCGAATATCCATCCAAGGAGCCACACCATTCTTCTTCTCGGTCAGGGTCGGGATAATATCAGCCACAGCTTCATACCATCCACTCTTGTGTGCCATCTTCTTTGGCTTGGCAGGGAGTTTGCCATCACGAACCGCACGGACAATCAATCTCTCTCGGTTGGTGTAGCCTCCATAGTCAGCTGCATTATAGACATCTGCATCCCAAGTGTAGCCGTTGGCATCAAGCGCATCCGTGATAATCTTCATCGCATCTGAATCCTTGTAGCCCTTCACATTCTCAATGGTTACCACCTTTGGCTTTATGGAATTGATAAACTCTGCAGTACTTGCAGCAGTCTCCTTGTCAAGTTCCACCTCAGCGTGGTTACTCTTCGCCTGAGAGTAGTTCTTGCAGACTGGGCTGGCATGGAAATACTCTACCTCGCCATCTATCAGCTTCACCAATTCCTTTGGATCAACGTCACGGACATCAGCAGTAACGATGTGCTGCCCGAAGTTGTTGCGATATACACCGCTTATCTTCTCATCATACTCAACTGCCAAAACTGGGTCGATGATACCCTTCAAGCCTTCCTCAACAAGACCGCCACCGCTAAAGTAGGTTCCAGCCTTAATGAGAGTGCCATCCTTCAGGGAGAACTTAGGTTCCTCGCCAGCAATCTCTGCTTTGCGGTTCTCGCCCAGAGCCTGAGCAATATGAATCATCTTCCTATTAGCCATCCGCCAGCCGCTCGGCATATCATCAATGGCAGTCTTGATAGCATCATCCACCTCATCAGGAGTATTCAGACTCTTCAAGTCCTCAGCCATATCAGCCGCCCCACTCTCCTTTCCGTCAGCCATATCACGGAGAGAGAAGGACACATCGCCCACACCCAAGAAAATCTGGTCTTTGCGAGCCACGTCCTCAGTAGATTCAACGAGAGATTTTCTTCTTTCCTCAGGAGTCATATTCATTCTTTCCTGCACATTTCTTGCTTCCACCTCACCAGCAAGCGACTTGTAGCTGTTGTAATCATCATTCGCCTGATAAGCATTATAAAGACCTCTGTTCTTCTCAACAATAGCCTTAGCCTCATCTTCCTTGCCTTCTGCACGCAACTGGCGAATCTGCTTAGTGACCTCTGCTAATCTCTTCTTAATCTCACCTCTAACCAATCTAGGGCTACCTCCTCTATCAAAGCCCTCAATAGACTGGATTGCATGCTGAATCTCGTGATTCAATATACTATTCATATATTTCAGCTCGTCAGCATGGATGGTAATGGTGTTTGTCTTGGCATTATATTCACCATTTGAAGGCATATCGTTCATAATGGCATCCGTTTCAATACGTACATCCTTCAAATGAGGATAAGCCTTGAATAGTTCAGGAGCATCAATCACATCAGAAAGCTTGCCACCATTCCATAGCATATCATCCTCATAACGCTTAACAATATGTCCACCGCCTACATCCATCGTGTCCTTGATCTTAGCATCCGGCATTTCGTATCTCCACTTGCCATCAGCACCACGTTCCCAGCCAGTAGCAATCTTGATAGCCTTGGCATCCTTCTTCTCCTCTTCCATCTTGCGAGCCACGGAGAGGTTATCCATACGGAAGGTACGCTCATCTGCCTTGTCAGCAGCAGCCGCACCACGCTCGCCAGCGAGAGAGAAACGAATATCATTATTGTCGGCAGAGAAATCACCATTGTTATTCTCGGCAGACTTGATTTGGTTGGCATCCAGAGCGCAATAGGAAATCTTGGTAGGCTCATAGCTATCATCCACCTCTTCAACAAAGATGGCTCCATCATAGCCTTTCTTCTTAATCTTGTCAGCCATGCCCTCTTCATCCATGATACCCCAAAGATTATCCTGAGTGTCCATGCCCACCATGTACTCCCAGCCAGTCACATCTTCGTAGATTCTATCATAGTCTTCGCCAGTCAAATCCATCGGTTTTCTGATATTCAGGAAACATGGAACCACGTTAGCCTTGCCGCCACGATGTCTAGACGAATTGGATGCAAACTCCTCAGCCAAGCCCTTATCAGGAGAGAAGAAGAATCCTTCAGCCTTCACCTTGTCTTCAAGCCCCATGATAAAGCGGACACCTTCCTTCTTCTCAAAGGTGTTGAACTCTGCACTTCTGCCATGCCAAACCACCATAGGTTCACCATTCTCATCCACCACCTTGGAAGCATTCTCAGGGTCATTCTCCCAATCACCAAACCAGTTCTTGAAGTTGGTAGTACGGACGGTTGCCCATTGTTCAGCATCTAGTTTGGTCTTCTCACCATTAGGAGCAGTCATATAGGTTCCGTTTGCCTTGGCATCAGCCACAATCTTCTCCTTTTCTTCTTTCAGAGAGAAACGGATATCACTCTTGCGAGAATTGAAACGCTTTGAAGGAGGAATCACATTGCCCTTATTATCATAAGTAATGAGGTCATTCAGCTTACGATTATTCTTGGCATTCTTATATCTGTATTCTTTACCATCATCAAAGCCGAACTCGTTAACATCATTGCCATCCCACCATAATTGATTTGCAGGAACTTCATCTTCAATGATACGATATTTTCCATCCAACCTGTTATCACCGTGCATTTCAGCATACTTCTTTGAAGGAGTAACCCAGTCACCATTACGCAACTTGCCTTCCTTTACAGAAGTAGGAACTGCACGATAAACCTTAACCTTAACATCTTTCTCGCCATTCTTAATGGCATCAAGTGCATTCTTTATAACATGAGCAGACTCCAATCCATAAGCAGTATTGTTCATATACGCTCTTGGATTGTCGAAATAATCATCAGGCTGCAAGTTATAACCTAATGCAATATCTTCCAAGTTTACATCAGGAGAGTTTTCTATGTCGGCTCTTCTTGCCTCATCAGACTCATATTGAGGATTTGATGGAGCAGCCCACGCTCCCTGACCTTGGTAATCGCTATCAACGTCACCGTAACCATTACGTCTGGCTGATTCATCAAGCATTTCCCTTGCCGTTGATTCATCATTATTAGCAATAGCATCCATATAACGCTTATCAAGTTCATCAGTTGGAATCAGAGAGAGTTCATCCAGATGTTTCTGTCTCTTCTCTTCCTCTTCCTGCGCTCTTTTTCTTGCAGCTTCCATAGCATTGCGCTCTGCTTCAACCTGCTTTCTTCGTTCCTCAATCATAGCGTCAAGGTCACCGAAGTTCTCTTTCAAGGCTTCATTTATAGGTTTGGTGTACTTAATAATATCCTTAAATGAGGAAATCTTGTCTTCATTTGCCTGCAATAAATATCGTTTGATGTTTGCTCTGGCACGTGCAGCCTCAGCAGTAGAACCTCGTTCAACTGCATTCGCATACATAGCAACATCATCCTCATTTACCCCAAACTTTTCAGCAATACTCTTAATCTTCTCATCCTTCAACGAGAATTTTATGCCCTCACTACCAACTTTTTCGCCATTTTCCTTGGCAGTTTCAGAAGAATTGTCTATCTTTGCAGCAGAACCTTCGGTTTGGGAGAGAGCGGTGTCACCTTCCAACGAAGTAGCGGCAGTGTCTGTCCTCTTGTCGCTTGCCGAAGTTTCCTTTTTAAATGCAGTCAACAACCAAGATTTTCTTTCTCCATCCCAAGTAAGACGAACACCAGCCTTATGGGTTTCACTTTCCAAGTTTACACGATTCCTACTGCTTGAAACTACACGCATATCATTCAGAATCTCCTGCAAATTATCAAGAACCTCAGGATGATACTTCACAAGTTTAGAAAGACCATAGCCATCACTATGTCCAGTTCCTTCTTTGCCCCAAACCAAATCAATATCACCAATATCCTTGTGATGAAGAGCACCGACAGCTTCTCCACCACGAACCTTCTTCAAGAACTCGATTGCAGCCTTGGCATTGCCACGGAACTGATTGTATATATTTCCGAAAGCACCAACACCAACTGGCTTTATATCCTTCAACGAGAACTTTACCTTAGCATAGTCTTTAAATGGCTTTAGCTTACGTTTGCTCATATCAAGCCACTTGTCGAACTCATCCTTACTTACTCCAGTAATATCTCCAAGACCTTGCCAACCATCGCTATAGTTAGCGAGATAAGCCTTTTTGGCATCATCCATGGAGTCATAGCCATACATTACTTTATGTTCATCAAACGAGCCATCAGGATTCACTTGGTCAACGACAAACACATCACCATTCCAATTATCAAGGTCTGCTTTATCATTGATGAACATATCTAAATGGTCACCATCCTTGCCAAACTTGCCACGGATATAGCCATAGGTATCGTGCATGGTTACTTTCCACTCTTTTCCATCGGCATCCTTGCCTGAGCGAGTTGAACCTTTCGGATTTTCTATAGTGTAATCGTAACCACCGAACTTGATGTGTCCTTTCTTGTAGTTGCCACTCTCTTTCTGTGCATCAGATGGATTGGTTTCAGTTTCTTCAATAGCAGACTTCAAACGGAGAGAGAACTTGGTGTGCTCTGTAATTCTCATATCCTCAGGCTTGAAGATAACATAGTTGGTATCGCCCTTTTTAGCACCACCGAAGTTACGTCCAGCCTTGTACTTAATACCAGTAAAGCCAACAGAAGATAGGAACTTGCTTATTCCTTTAGTTCTTTCAGGCAAATCATACTCTGTTCCAGTTAACCCAATATACAGAGTACTATTGTAAACATTTTCGCCAGTTCTCTCTAAAGACTGACCTTTGCTTTCTAACGTCTTAATACCTACACCAAGATGCTCCAACCCTTCACGAATGGCATCCTGCTGATTTTTACTCAAAGGCTTATCCCAATCCATATAGTTGCTGCCATTATCATCAGGTATATCCACCTCATAGAGATTGTGGTATGGCTCAGCCAACTTCTTCATTTCATTGTAGAAGTCAATCTTTTCCTGCTCTGTGAACTTGTCATTCATGGCTATTTGCTTATCACCATGTAGGAATGATTCTAGAGTAGGATATTTCTTGGCGAACCTTGTACCATTAGAACGCTGAATGCGAAAATATGCCCTAGAAGGATCATTGTCCATCAGAGTAGCATAATTCTTTCCTATCTTCTTGGAAGATGTAACATATCCACCCCAACCGAATACTTGGGAGCCAGCACCCTCACCCATGTGGTTGAAGTCAAACTCTGTGAAGTCAGCACCGCTACCATGATATACCTTTAACGAGAACTTAGGAGCAGCAGCTATCTCCTGATTGATGCTGTTCACAACATCATCAGTAACAATATCGCCCTCCTGAATCTGCTGAGGTTCACGACCAGCATTCTTCACAAGTTCCGCTTGCTCTGCTCTGGTCAAGATACGGTTCACCTTCATCGCACCAGTAATCACCCAAGGATCAGTCTCAGGGTTCGGGTTGGTACGATACATATAATAGCCATCAGTAGGCAGATGTTTCAAGCCAACCAATGAATGCTGATACTTGCCCGATGGATTGATACCCTCTTGGCGAGCTTCCTCCTGATAATCTACATCAGCGGCATACTCCACCTCAGCGAAGACGAAGTTCTTAGGGAAGAGAGTCTTGTTTCCCTCAGCATCCTTGCGGTTGAACTGGATAGCGTAAGGCACTACACCAAGATGCCAGCCTGGTCTATAGGCTAGCTTACCGCTACCGCCTTGTGTTCCCTTGCCACCCTGCTTAACCTGAGGTCTGCCAGTCTTGCTTTCTCCTGCAATAGGAGCAGCATCAGCATCGAGCCATACACCCACTGGAGTAGCAGCACCATCAGGGTTCGCTACCATTGGTGGATAGAGTTTGCCATCCTTTAGCACGAATACCTTGTAGCCGATACCCTTCTTCTTAGGTTCAGGCTTTTGACGGAGAGAGAATGAAACATCCTCGCCAGTCTCAGAGTTCGTTACCTTACCATTGGCAGTCTTCACATAGGCTTGTTCGATAGAGCGGATGATGTTCTTGGTCACATCGCTATACTCAGTACCATAGAATGCTAACTTAATCTTCTGCAATACCTCATGGATAGCAGCGAGCAGAGGATGAGACATCATCATAGCGAGAGTGTGAGCCAAGTTGAGGTCACGAATCATTTCGCCTACAGCATCAGCAACAACCTCCTCAGCGTAGTAATCTCTAGCACGTTCAGAGAATCCAGCATCAGAATATCTCTGCATGGTCTCATCTACCGCCTTGTCGAAGGCATCAGAGCCATAGGTATCAAGCACAAGCTGAGTCAGCTCATTGTATGCAGCAGGGTTCAGGCTCTTGATTTGGTGAGTCATTTCGTGACCGAAGATAAACTGAGCACCTTCCGTAATAGAAGAGTCAAGAGTGATGAAGATTGTACGATGAACGTTGCCATCGGCATCCGTAGTCTCCTGAATCCAGCCGTTGCCCAACTTGTCAGAGTACTGCCATTGAATGCTAGCACCCATCATCTTAGCCAGTCTCTCGAAAGCCTTGCGAGTCTTCTCACCCACGATATTATCAACGACCTTCATATCATCAACCTTATTCTTCTCCACATCAGCAGCACGTTCAGATGTAGTCTGCTGTGTTCCATTGTCTCTAGCAGAGAAAGGAAGGTCAGTCTGGTCACGCTGAGCACCAAGCGGATTCTCTTCCGTTGCATCCTCAGGAACCTCAGGAGCATTTATATTCTCATTTGTCTGCTCATTCTCCTCATCATTAATCTCATCAGAGTTATCTTCCCCCATCTTCTCCTCAGATTCAGGAGCCGTTTCTGTCTGTTGTTCTGATTCAGCCTTATTCTCCTCAGCAAATGCAGCGTTGTCAGCCGCCTTCTTCTGCTCTTCAAGAATGTTCTCAGCCTGAGCGATACGGAGATTCTCAATATAGTTTCTAGCTTCCGAAGCCTTGAAACCGCTAGTGAGCACACCAATAAGGGCATTGCGAATATCCTGAGTGTCGAGTGAATCAAGGTTAGATGGACGATTCTCCCACAGACTATGTACGAGATCATCAATGGTAGTTCCCTTGCCATCAGCAGCGAGGAGCTGAGTCTTGGCAAAGTCTTCTCTGCTCAATCCAGTTTCCTGCTTTACACCCTTGCTTGTCTCAGTTCCCTCATAGTTGAGAGAGTGAGCACCGAGGTTGCTAGCCACATATTCCTCAGCAGTAAGCGGAATTGTATCAGTCACATCAATGCCAGTGCCATCATACAGACGATGCAGGAGAGAGCCGACAACATCTTTATAAAGCTGAGACACTGCCTCTGCATCATCCTTTACAGCACTCTTCAAGCGAGAGAACTTTCTTCTTGCCTTCTCAATGAGATTCTTTCTACCCTCAGCAGTATCTTCGACCTTGGCAAGTTGTCTGCTGTTATAGGCATCACGGATAGCAATAGCAGAGTCATAAGCCGTCTGAGCATCAGCAATAGCCTTCTCCTTGGCTTCCTTTGCCGCCTTCTGTTCCACGAAGTTCTTACCCTTCACGGTCATATTGTTCGCCTTGTCGAGTGCCTTCTTTGCATCAGATACCCATCCACTGATTACGCTATCAGCATCATCACCAAACTGGGTGTCATACAACTCTGCAGTCTGATCAGCAGTCAGCTTCGAGAAGTCAGGATTGCCATCCTCCAGCATAGGCACGATGGTTCCATCTTCGAGAGTCATAGCAGGAGTCTGTTCTGTCTGTTCAGCAGGAGCAGTAGTATTTTCTCCACCCTGCACAGCACCATCAACAGAGTATGTTCCGTCACCATTGATTGTCACATTATCAGGAACTGGTGGAAGTTCATCATTCACCTCTATTCCACCTCTATCGCCCTCTATCGCACCACTATTCTCCTCTATCATTGAGGAGTCAGCAAATGCTTGCTTATACTCATCGAGTGTCATAGTAGTAGCAGTTCTCACATCTTTCTTGTTTACCGCATGAGGAACGAGAGTACCATCACTCTTCAACTCCATCACCTTAGCTTTTGCACCAGAATCACGAATAAGGAACAACTGGGAGTTTGGATATTTTGTATTGCCATCCTTGCCGAGCACATCAGCGAGCACCACATTACCATTATCATTGAGAATCTGGTTGAAGTCAAATGATGGTTGAATCTCCTCTGTCTGTTCTGTCTCCTGAGTCTGCTCAGCACGTTCCTTCTCCATCTGCTCACGCTCAGTCTTGGCAGCTTTCAGTCTCTTCAAATCCTCAGCATCCTTTAACTGCTGCAAGTCAGCAAACGAATATGGTATCTGTACATTCTCACCATTGACAAGTTCTGTAGGTACATTACCATCAATAGTAATCATAGCAGTACCATCACCATTATCAGCCAACACCTCATAGGTATGTTCTGTACCATCTGAATCAGTAACAGAGAACTGAGAACCAACATCAATGGTTCCATCAACGATGCCAGCAATCTTCTTGATAGCATTTTCTTTCGCATCAGCTACCGCCTGAGCTTTTACATCAGCAGCAGGGAGTTCTTCTATGAGATCAGCGAACATCATAGCATCAGCGTGTTCCTTTCTGCCAGTTGTCGGGTCATAGTAGATAATCATATCATCGCTATTACCAACGTCTATAGAGCCATCATCATGAGTAGCGATATTACCACTAATAATGTACACCTCATAGTCTTCCAAGCCACCAGTTGCTTTAATGGTTGCCTTACGGACGGTTCCACGACTTAGGTCAGTCATATTATCAGTTTCCATAGCCGCCTGATGTGCTGCCATATCAACTTCATCCTGTGCTCCATCCATCACACCCTGATACTTGGCAGTTGATACTTGGTAGTCATAGATAGCCTTGTCAAGTTTATCATCCTGACCAGTCATAGTTTCCAAGTCTTCATCTGCCATATCATGTAGCTGCTCTGGAGTAATATGCAACATGGCTGCAAGTTCATTCGCCTTGTCGTTCTGCTCCAACTGGATATTATGCTTATCAGCATCATCAGCATTATGTCCTTCTGTATAAGCATCATCAAGGTCGTTAGATAATGTCGGAGCGGTATCACCTTCTTCAACCTTATCTTTTGTCTTAGCATCTGATGCCTGATTGAATCCACGAAGTTTGCTAAGGAACATAGCATAATTAATAACTGCACCTTTCTGCTTAGCAGTCATGGAGTCTGAGCGAGTAGCCTCCAAGACAGTTTTAGTCAAGTCTGCATTTGTTGTTACATCAATCTTGCTTTTAATGTCCTCCCACTTATCATTAAACATCATCTGACCGAACTTATCTGCTTTGGCAACCTGATGTTTGATGTTGAAATATAGCACAGCATTTATAGCACCAATGGCAGTTCTAGGAGCATGCATGAAACCAACAGAATAGAACATTCCAAGGCAAGTATCAATCTGCTTTTCTCTGGCATCAGGATTCGTGAAAACGTTGAAGTCACTCCAGCTTCCATCTCCATCACCCCATGCTGCATGAAGGGCAGTACCAAACTCCTCTTCTGAAATCTCAGCCATCACACCTTGGATTCCAGATTTATTTGTTGCGTTACTCAACCATTTATAGTAAGCATTATTGCCTATCTTTTCAAAGAAAGAAGATACTTTAGAAAGCCCTAACTTTGATAACAACTTAGGTGCTCCAGGTAGATACTCACCGAACATTTCCGAGAAGTTCTCTATTGTAGCAGAGCCAAAGCCATCCTTGATAGCCTTACCAAGACTGACACCTTCATTGAACTTCAAATCGCCATTCTTGTCTTGGGTCACACCACCATTCTCGTTATTCATTCCAACATAACGTTCTATCACATTATTATATGTAGAACCAAGTTGATTGGTTGCTGCCAATGCTGCACTACCAGCCATATCACCGAGCACACGACCAGTATTCTTAGTAAACCATTTACCAAGAGCACCGAGAGCCATTTTTTCTCCAACCTTTTCTCCTGCCTTAGTAAAACCAGTAGTCATAACATTTCTCCAACCGCTTAACAAAAAGTCTCCCCAAAACTTTAAGGAGCGACCACTCATGTCTCCATACTGATAAGCCTTTGTGCCATACTGCTGCTGTTTAGCAGCTTCTCCTTGTTGCTGCTGAATAGCACCAAGCATAGCTTGTGCGGCATTTCCTGCATTGGAACCTTTCTTTATTGTTCCATCTTCCATACCCTTCTTTACTTGGAGCAAATTGTTTGATATAGCTGCATCCATAATACCCTGAGAATATAACTTCGGGTCAAGCATGGTATTAAACATCGCACCAAAATAATTGGAAACATCATTCCACTTATCTTTCAACCAACCAGCATTTTCATTTCTCTGCTTTTGTTCCTTCAACTCCTGAAGCAGAGTGGTACGCAACATCTGATTATAAGCCTTGGCGGTATTATAAGCACCATACTCTACATCAGACAAGCGGTTTGCCTCATTGCTTATAGCTGTATTAAATGAAGAAGGAGCAACTGCTCCACCAGACGCAACAAAAGGAGAACCCTGCAAGTGCATAGACTCATTCAATTCCTTAGAATGTCTGTCTTGATTCTCATTAAGCCACTCTTGTCTTCTCTCCATTTGTCGCATAGCAACATCTGTGTCAGACAAATCAGGGTCAGCCTTATCCAACTCAGAAGGAACAATACCCATATCAACTGCATTGATATACTGCTCCCCCTGCTTATCCAACTGATTCTGATACTGAGCAGCATCATACTCGTTATTAAACTCTACACCATCTGTTGTAGTATAGGTTCCAGTCTTGCCAGTTGTCGAATTGTAGTTGAACTCATTCTTCTGTACATTCAGATTCTGCAAAGGGTTCTTTAGATGTGGAGCAACCCTGCCACCATTGAACTTCTTTGCTTGCCCCAGTTTGCTCTGAATGTTTCGTTTAGCTTGTCTTACTACATTATTAGCACTAGCCGAGATTGCTGATGCCCCAGCCGAGAAACGAGCACGGTCAGCAGCACTCATAGGAACACTACCGCCCTTCGCCCTTGATGAAGTCTTGCTTTTTGGCTCAAAAAGTGCAGAGTAGAAACGCTCATAGGTATTAGGAACATCGAAGTTCTGAGCCTTCAAGTTCTCATAGATAGCGTGTCTGTTGTCAGCACCGCCCTTTCCGTCTCTGGTCAGGGCACTCTCAAACTTATTGTAATCGTCCGGCACATCATAGTTCTGTGCTTTCAGATTCTTGTATAATGTGTATAATGGTCTTTCTGCCATAATATATATATGTTTGTTACCAAATTTTTGTTACCAACTCTGTTACCAGTTTACACCAGTCTTCTTCTTACCTCCATTATTGGATGATGATGTATGATGCTGCTTAGGCTTACCATGCTTACGCTGATAGGCAATCTTCTGAGCCTTCTTTCCTGCAGCAGTCTTAGGGGAGTACCCCATCCTTCTGACTTCCCTAGCAGCCTCAGCCATACCTTCAGGGTCTTTGTCCATCAAATCCATATACTCATCAACCTCTCCTGAATAGGAACCTTTTCGGGAGCCACCACTACCCGACTTGTTGGCACGAATACGACCAGTCTCAGCATTCATACGCTGAATAGCCTCTTGTGCTTGCCAGTGGGAAATCTGACCATCAGCCAGAGCCTTCTTTATAGCCAAGATAGACTTCTTATAATCAGCATCAGTATCATATTTCATCTTCGACAAATCAAGTCTTCTGTTGCCCTGATCAATTCTCTGCTGGCTCAGATCATTCTTGCTATCATTGTTCTTAGCAATAATATCGTGATACCTCATCTGCTCGGCAAGAGTCAGGTTATTCTTTCTCGCTTCCTCATCAAGAGCCAATGCCCTCTGATAGCCAGCCTGCCAAGCCGCCCGATTCTTCTCACGCTGTGCATCCATATAAGCCTTTCGCTTGTTGATTGAAGCAGTCATATCCGACTCAGGATTGTGTACCACCTTGGCTCCCTTGCTAGCGAAGACGATGTTGGCGAGTGCCCGAAGACCATCTCCAAAGGCAGCGATACGAGCCTTCCGCTTCTCGTTCTTCTCTCTCTGTGCTCTCTGCTCAGGAGATTCACTATCAGCAGGATTCAGCATCTTATACATTTCCGCATAGGTCAACTGCTTCTTTTCCGGCTCCAGCTTAGTTTCCGGCTTCGGCTCTTCCTTCTTCACGATAGGGATAGAGCCGTTCAGCATACCCTCGGCAGTCTGCTGCTTGTTGAGTACACTCTGTGTAGTCTTCAAGCCATTGTTCGTTCGTAAATAATCTGCCAATCCCATAAGCTATACGTTTACCTTTTGAAGTTTAGCACCCAGACTATTCAGCTCACCCTCAGAAGGGAGACCAGTAGTCGTAGCCTTCAAGCCGAGAACATCATCAGGATTCTTGGCGATACCATTCAACTGATTCTGAGTCACATTCATATTCGGAGCCTTCTTTACACCGCTCAATCCACCATCAATGGTGGCAGCGATATTGGCGGCAGTTCCGGCAACACCAGCAGCCACACTAGCAGTACCAGCAGCCTTCTCTGCTTCCAGCCCCATCCTCTTGTTCTGAATAGCATCCTTTCTCGCCTGATACTGACCTTCGATGGCATCCTTGCGAGACTCATTTGCAGCTACAATCTGGGAGGTCGTGTCGGCAAGAGTCTTGTTGTTCGCTTCCTTCACTGCTGTGGTGGAATCTTCTGTGCCGCCCATCACCGCTTGTCTTCCCTTGGCAGCCTTGTTTCTGTTCTTGATCTGCTCCTGCATCTGAGTGAGCAATCTTACGGTATCGGCACGTTTGGTAGGGTCTTCATTATACTTCCTATCATACCATGCCTGATTTTCCTGTTCCTGCTGTGCAAGCATCCGCTCCTGCTTTCGTCTTGCTTTTCGGGCTGAAATGCCACCAAAGATACTACTTGCAACACCGAGTCCTGCACCGATTAATGATCCTAACATAAAAATTTATTTTAAACGTTTAAACTGCAGCAAAGATAACTATACCTTATTATATAAGCATCTTATCCATTAACTTAGCGGCAAAAAGTTAATAGATAAGATTTCTATGTGCAGGATTGTGTGTACCTTTGCATCATATTTAGTGAAGGATATGGCTACAGACAGAAATTCAAAAGGTCAGTTCGAGAAAGGTCGGGCGAAATCCGGCGGAAAGCAGAAAGGTTACGAGTCTCCTATCAAGAAGGAGTTTCGTGAGCTGTGTGCCGACTTCACTAGAGATGCTTGGGATGATTTTATGGCGGCATGGTACAAATGCGAGCCGAAGGATAAGGTCAGCACCTTCATCAAGATGCTGGAGTTTAATTGTCCGAAGCTGCAGACCGTCACTCTCGAAGATAAGCGTGAGATTGCAAATGCGCTTACCGAGAAGTTGAAGCAGATGTCTGAGGAGGAAGGTTAATGGGTTCTTAGAAATATTTTGTTCATTTGATCTTATTGATTTGAAATTAAAATTCATAGGCTAAAGGTTTTTGTTTAAGGTTAATAGATTGTTGATAACGGAAGAGGGAATGCGTGAGCACTCCCTCTTATTCTTTCCGTATGTTCCGGCAATCACTATCAGCGACCACCCCTAGCTCTTCTATCTCCAGCCATATCACTCTTGGAACCACGATTTACCGATGAAGGTTTATACCTAATTCCTGCCTTGGTATGTGAAGCATCCATTCCCATTCGGGATGCTGATCCATACTTCTTATCGTGTTCGGCATTGTGACGAGCCAACTCCCTACGCTTAGCCTTCTGTGTAGGTGAAGACTCAAAGCGTGTATCATATTTCCTATTGCGCTCCCTTGCTGCCGGATGAGTCTGATAATATCTAGCTGATTCTGATACCATAGTTACTCCTTATCTTCCGTCAACGCATCATCAAGATACTTATCAAGAGCCTTGACACACTTATCAGGAATCTTATTTGCATTCTTATTGTCTTTGAGATAATCAATAGTACCGCCTACCCCATAGATGATAAGGAGATTCTTTTGTGAAGGAATAAATATACACCCAAATATCGCAAACACAATAGCGAAAAGAGAACCCTTCAATACTTTTTTAATAAAAGGAGATGGCTCTTCAAAATCATCAATGCTCATAAGTACCCATATACCTAAACCAGCAAAAACAAAAAAGCAAAGAACTACAGTAACCCCACATAATTCATTCAAGTTACCCAAAACACCTAACCAATATAATTCACTCATAATCTTATAATTTTAATTATTAACTTCATTCAATATCTTAATGTCTCTTTGTTTTCTCGATGTTATATTGCTCGCAGATGTCGCAGTATGCTCCATAAGCCAAGCTATCTACCATTTCATTGTACTTGTCACCATTGTGACCTTTAACCCAATGGAAACGAACACCAGCAACATGGGCAGAACACTTCTTGTACAATTCGTAGAGATCAGGATTCTTCTTTGGCTTGTAAGACTTGGAGAGCACCAAGATACAATACTGACTATCGGTATAGATGTCTATGTATGCACCATCAGGGCAAGCATTTACGGCACTAATGATTGCCAGTAACTCCATTCTGTTGTTTGAAGTGTTCAGTTGCCCATGATTCTTCATCTTCACAATCTCACCATCTTTAAGGAGAATATAAGCCGCACCACCAGCCTTGGTTTGTGATAGGTTATCACAAGACCCATCTGTATAAGCCACATAGTGCAAGCCATTATCAGGGAACTCATCTTCAATCTCGTTGATGATTGTCTTTTCATGCTGAGGAACAGAGTTTTTCTTCTTCGCCAGTAAATGAGGTTTTCTTCCCCTTTGAGCAATGAGTACCCCATTATATGCAGAAACAAGAGAATGCCAATGGTTAGGAGCTTCTCCATTTTTCTTTCTCCATCCTACTTTTGAAGCAAGCTTCCAAATGGCATCTATCCATTCCTGATCATCCAGTTTCATCCCATTGATGCAAAACTCATTGAACTCTTCACGTGTAGGCACGTACACGTTAGGTTGTTTATTATTAATTTTATTGTTCATAACGAAAATATTTATTTATATATTCCCAAAACTTAAAATAGGAACTGGTTGCACGTTAGCTGAGGGAAGCAAAATCCCCCTTACCCACAAGTCTTTCATTGTGGTGGAGGATTCACTTTGGTGGAGACCGTATATTCGCCCCTTCCATCGACCTATCACAAATCTATACGTGAATCGGTTTTGCAGCTTTCTGAAATATAGCTTTCAGTCCTTGTCGCACCTTCTGCAATCAATCCTGTGCTTTGCCGTGACTCTTCCTTGCAATTTATAGACTTGATGAATCGGAATGTATCTAGCCCATAGTCTTCCATCTTGTCTTGCCAAAAAACTCAGGGATAAAAAAGGAGAATCCCCAAGCCTAGGTAGCGGTCTAGAACTCAGGGATTCCATATCTTGTCGGCTTTCGCCGGAAAGGAGGTCTTCTTTCATTTGTCATTCCACTACGTTTGACTGGTGCAAAGATAGAAACTTTTTTTTGAACAACCAAATGTGAAGTTTTGTGAAAAACGAGCAAAACTACACTTTATTATACATTTGAAATACACGTATTATACATTTGACTATTTGTTAAAAGACTATAAAAATAATAGTGGATAAAAGCTAGGCTAAACTTCTGAACAACAATTTGTTATTTTTCTTTTTGGTGCTAGTTAAAAATTTGGTGCTATTTTGGTGCTAGAAAATTTCAGCACCAGCACCAATGCACGCTTAACTATCTGTATAACAACAGAAAAGCCTATCCTCTCGGATAAGCTTTTTCCTTTAATACAAAAACATTATGAATTATTTCTATTAGCGAACAAGATTCGTTTTATTAATATATTCTATCTAAAAGTTATATTTCAAACAAACTAATAGTTTCAAACAATTACCATACTCCTACGGTTCATCTATTCACGTTTACGGGTGCAAAGATACGGCTTTTTTCTTATTCTTGCAATACCTAATAATGGGGGTTTTAGACAATACCTAAAACTGATGAGCCAGACACTTTAGGCTATTGCCATTTTCCCCTCTCCTATACACACAAAAAAACTGCAAGTCAGACTTATCGTCCAACCTGCAGTCCATTCATATCTCTCTCTTATAGTTTCTTTTCAGAATTCAATCGAATTGAATTACTTCAAACCACGATTCATAAGTGTTGCATTCAGAAGCATCACATACTTGCGATACTGAGAATCATTGAGGATGCTGTGCATGTACTTGAGATCCTTAATGACAGCCTTGTCAATCATAGCTGCACGCTCATCCTTTGCTGCAGTTGCTGCATTCATCATATCAGCAGTGAAGTTCTTGTGAACATCAGCTACAGCCTCTGCCTGATCAATATTGAGTGACAATGCATTAGCCAAGCTACCCATCTTTACATTCATGTTGTAAGCTGCTGTTGCGTTTGTTGCCTCGTCTGCTGCAAAAGTAGTTGTTGCCATTGCGAACATTGCTACTGCCAAAATCATAATCTTTTTCATAATCTTTTTACCTTTCTTTACTTTACGAGCCATCTTCTGAACCTACACTATCTCTCTTATAACCTAGGAGGCTCTAGAAGGACTCTTGTTAAACATTATCCTGATGTCTTTTCTTTAAGACACTGCAAAGATACAAACTTTCCGTTGTGTACGCAAACAATTTATAAGAAAAATGCTCTAAAGGGCCTCTTTTTTGATATATATCAACATCAAAAGGCTTCTTTCTTCTACTTTTCGTTATCTAACGCTTGTTTTTGCATTCAAAAGGTAAGCAGTTTTGCAATATCAGTAACATTTGCGTTTCAAATGAGAACTACTATAAGAAAAAGCCTAGCAAGTTGCCATTTTCCAGCCATAGAAAATGAGCACTCTGAATATTTTTTCCCGAAAACCCCAATATTTCTACTATTTCTTTTCCATATCCCAATTATTTATTGTATCTTTGCAGAAGATTTACAATAGAAACAATGGAAGAACAAAATCATATAGACAAGGCACTCGCCTTCCTCGAAAGCCTCGAAAAGTTGGGAAACCAGCTCAAAGTAGCAGAAGAGAATCAGAAACAGTTTCTCGCCAGAATGCTTGAACTCAAGAAATCTAGCGAAACTGACAGTGAGGAATACGCAGACCTTTCACGAAAGAGCAAAGGATTGCAGGACATCATCGACAAATGGCGTCCTATCTATCTGGAGCGAATGGAAATGGTGAAAAGCGTACAGATGAAGAAGCGTAAGCGCACTGGAAAGAAGTAACTGCAATAGTGGCTATCAGGCTGGGACAAAGAACCTACAAGCAAGGTATAAAGAAACTATATATATAATGTACGCGCGTACATTATATATATCAAATAACCTACAGATAGCACTATCAATAGAAAACAATAAAAAATAAAATAAAATGGAATCAAACAACAAAAACAAGTTTATTAGAGTATCATACGCATTGTATGACGTAACAAAGGGTGATAACGGCGAAGAGATGCTGATTGAGCGCACTACAGATGAGCGTCCTTTCTTCTTCATCAGCGGTATGGGTGTAACCTTGCCTGCTTTCGAGGAGAAGGTAGTTGATTTGGCTGAGGGCGAAGAGTTCGACTTCGAGTTGGATCCTGAGCAGGCTTATGGTTTGCACTATGACGAGCGCGTAATCGACCTCGACAAGCAGATCTTCACTATCAACGGACAGTTTGACGCTCAGCACGTACAGGTAGGTGCTATCATCCCATTGCAGAACGAGGATGGTAACCGCTTCAATGCTGTTGTCAAGAATATCACAGACGAGAAGGTAACTTGCGACCTCAACCACCCATTGGCAGGTTTGAAGCTTAACTTCTGCGGTCAGGTTCTTGAGAGCCGTGAGGCAACAGCAGAGGAAATCGCCAAGATGGCACAGATCATCAGCGGCGAGGCTGGTGGTTGCAGCGGCGGTTGCGACAACTGCGGCGGTGACTGCAAGGATGGCAACTGCGAGGGCGGCTGCGATTGCAACAAGTAAAATTTGAGAACAAACGATAGCGGCTATCTCAATACCATTGGGATAGCCGTTTTTCATATCAACTAAAGAATTTGGCAATGAGGAATACATTTGGCAATCTTTTCACTCTCACAACATTTGGCGAGAGTCATGGCATAGCTGTAGGAGGCGTCATCGACGGTTTCCCTGCAGGCATAGACATCGATATGGACTTTATCCAGAGCGAGCTCAACCGTCGTCGCCCTGGACAAAGCCACATCACCACAGCACGAAAGGAAGCAGACCAGGTAGAATTTCTAAGTGGTGTTTTCGAGGGAAAATCTACGGGAACCCCTATCGGCTTTGAGGTGCGCAACCAGAACCAGCATTCTCAGGATTATGAGAATATGCGCTGTCTGTTCCGACCATCCCATGCCGACTTCACTTACAATGAGAAGTATGGCATCCGTGATCATCGCGGTGGCGGTCGTTCATCTGCACGCATCACCATCGCCCGCTGCGTAGGTGGCGCCTTGGCCAAGTTGGCACTCCGCCAGCTCGGCGTCAGCATTACGGCATATACATCGCAGGTTGGCAGCATCGCCCTGGAGAAGGATTACCATCTATATGATCTCAACACCATAGAGGACAATCCTGTTCGTTGCCCAGACCAGGCAAAGGCAAAGGAGATGGAAGAACTCATCGCCCAGGTCAAGGCTGATGGTGATACCATCGGAGGCATCATCACCTGCGTCATCCAGGGATGTCCTGTAGGATTGGGTGAACCGGAATTCGATAAACTCCATTCCCAACTTGGTGCAGCCATGCTCGGCATCAATGCCGTCAAAGGATTTGAATATGGAGAAGGATTCGCCGGAGTTACTGCTCGCGGAAGCGAACAGAATGACGTCTTCATTCCTAAAGCTAAGAATATGGGTGCTACTGTTGATGCAGCAAACCATCAGGAAACTACAATCAATCAGGATGTTGCAGCTCGCATCACGACCAAGAGCAACCATAGCGGCGGCATCCAGGGAGGATTGAGCAATGGTCAGGATATCTACTTCCGGGTAGCCTTTAAACCAGTAGCTACCCTCCTGATGGAACAGGATACTGTAGATTTGGAAGGAAATCCTATCAAACTCACAGCTCGCGGACGCCACGATCCATGCGTATTGCCAAGAGCCGTACCTGTAGTAGAGGCAATGGCAGCCATGGTTATCCTGGATAATTATCTTTTGAATAAAACGGTGAGATTATAAAATAGTTAGGAGTTAAGATTGAGGAGTTGACTACCAACCACAACAACATCCAATTCTTAACTCCTATCTTTTTAACAAATATCTCCTCACAGGTCAAAGTTTACTGTCCTTCAAGAGTTTTGGACAATATTCATTGAAGAAGCATTTATCACAAAGCGGCTTGGCACTTTTGCAGACATATCTGCCGTGCAACAGAATCCAGTGATGCGCATTCGGAATATCTTCTGCCGGAATGTGCTTCATCAGATAATCTTCTACCTTGCGAGGCGTATCAGCCGTACGAGGCACCAACCCCATACGATGACTTACACGATAAACATGCGTATCCACTGCCATCGTAGCATGACCGAACCAAACGGCACGGATCACATTCGCCGTCTTGCGCCCCACTCCAGCCAGTTTCACCAGATCATCAGCAGTCTCCGGCACCTCACCTCCAAAGAGTTCAACCAGTTGCCGTGACATCTGTGCCAGATGTTTCGCCTTGGCATTAGGATAGCTTACCGAACTGATCAGCTCATAGATATCCTCCTCGCTCGCCTTCGCCATATGCCGTGCATCTGGATAGCGGGCAAAAAGAGCCGGCGTAACCATATTGATACGCTTGTCGGTACACTGAGCCGAAAGCAAGGTAGCAACCAGAAGCTGAAATGCGCTACCGAATTGCAACTCGGTAGTCACATTCGGCAGCGCATTTCTGAAGTGATTCAATATGAAATCGTATCTTTCGTTACGAAGCATATTTCAATACGTTTATATTTTCCGGAATATTACTTCTTCTTGGCAGGAGTTTCCTCTGCACCCTTCAACTTGCCCTTGTAAGCCTTGTTCAAGCCAGTGATAACCTCACTGGTAATATCGTATGCCTTATCAGCATAAAGCAGATTGTCACCACTCTTAGAGAAGATGATGCTATACTTCTTATCCTTGTTATACTGAGCCAGGTAGTTGGCAATGCTGTCGTGGAGAGCCTTGTTGTACTTGTTCTGCTCAGCAGCAAACTCATTGCTCAAACGCTGCTGCAAACCCTGAAGATCGTTGTTCTGCTTCTGCAAACCAGCCTGGATAGCCTCAGCCTGCTCACGGGTGTAAGCATTCTGCTGAATCTTCTGCTGGAAGTTAGCAGCAGCAGCCTGCAACTGCTGACCCTTCTGAGCGATAGTAGCCTGAATATTCTGACCCTTCTTCTCCAACAAGGCAGCATACTCCTTAGCGAAAGTGTATTGAGTCATGATAGAGTCAACCTCTACGTATGCAATCTTCAACTCTGCTGGAGCCTTGCTCTCAGACTTAGCCTCAACCTGAGGCTGTGACTTATTGCATGATGCCAACGACAAGGCAGCTACAGCAGCAATAGCCACTGAACTCAAAATGTTCTTTTTCATTTCTTCTGTATTTTTATTATTATTTATTCCTAAAACTAAAATGATTTAATACGCCTTGTTTGCTTCGCGCGCTTCGCGGTCTTGGTCAACCACACAGTGGATACCCATCTTGCGCAAACCAGGATTGTCGTGAACATGCTGAGAAGAGAACTTACCATTCTTCTTAAAAATCAGCTTCACACTAAATAATGCCATTGCGATAGCAATTATTAACAGACTTAATAACATTAATTTTATCATTTTTATTACCTTTGCAGTGCCTTAGTGCACTTCACGTTGCAAAGGTACGATTTTTCGGGCAAAAAGCAAAAGAAATCTCATAAATAAATGACTTTCTTGATGCAAAAATAACAAAATAAGAGAATAATACATACAAAATAACATTATCAATGGAAAAAAATGAATTAAAACCTGCTCTTGTGTTCGAGCAGTTCGCTAAAATCAACGAGATACCTCGTCCTTCCAAGCACGAGGAGAACATGATTGAGTTCTTGAAGGAATTTGGCAAGAGCCATAATTTGGAAACTGTAGTTGATGAGACTGGCAACGTATTGATTCGAAAGGCTGCTACCCCTGGATATGAGAATGCTGATACCATCATCCTTCAGAGTCACATGGATATGGTATGCGACAAACTGGTGGACGTAGAGTTCGATTTCCACAAGGATGCCATCCAGACCTACGTAGATGGTGAATGGTTGAAGGCAAAAGGTACTACCCTAGGTGCTGACGATGGTATCGGATGTGCCATCGAGCTTGCCATCCTCGCAGCCAATGACATCGAGCATGGTCCTATCGAGTGCGTCTTCACCCGTGACGAGGAAACCGGCTTGACAGGTGCTGTAGGTATGAAGGCTGGTTTCATGACCGGCAAGATGCTCATCAACCTTGACTCAGAGGATGAGGGTCAGATTTTCGTATCCTGCGCAGGCGGCCAGACTACCAAGGCTACCTTCCACTTCACCCGTGAAGAGGCTCCAGCAGGCTACTTCTTCATGGAGGCATCCCTGAAAGGTCTCAACGGCGGTCACTCTGGTGATGACATCAACAAGAAGCGCGCCAATGCCATCAAGGTACTTGCCCGCTTCCTCTTCCTGGAGAACGAGAAACTCAATGGTGCCCTTCGTCTGGTAAGCTTCAACAGCGGCAAGATGCATAACGCCATCCCTCGCGACGGCAAGATTGTCTTTGCTGTCAAGAATGAGGCAAAGGAGCAGGTACGTGCAGACTGGAATATCTTCGCATCTGAGGTAGAAGATGAGTTCCACGTTACTGAGCAGTCTATGCTTTTCAACATGGGTTCTGCCGATGCAGCTCCTGTTATCGAGAAGGCTGTAGCCGATAAGTTCATCATGGCTTTACAGGCTGTAGATAATGGTCCACTCACCACCTGTCAGGACGAGGCACTTGCCGAGATGGTAGAGACATCCAGCAATGTTGCAAGCGTGATGACCGACGAAACTAGCATCAACATCGTGGCTTCTCAGCGCAGCAATGTGATGAGCAACCTGGACAACATGACCAACACCGTGAAGGCAGCCTTCCTTCTGGCAGGTGCCGAAGTAAACGTGGGTGGCAAGTATCCTGCATGGAAGATGCGTGCCAACAGCAAGCTGACCGACATTACCGTGAAGAGTTACGAGAAACTCTTCGGCAAGGAGCCATGGGTAAAGGGTATCCACGCCGGTCTGGAGTGCGGTCTCTTCTCAGAGCGTTATCCAGACCTTGATATGGTAAGCTTCGGTCCTACCCTTCGCAATGTTCACACACCAGAGGAAGCACTTCTGATTCCTACCGTTCAGATGGTATGGGATCACCTGCTCGATATCCTCCGCAGCGTGAAGTAAGAAGAACTGAGTGAATTCCTAACAAAGGATATGAAATCATGAAGAAGATACTATTCGTATTGACATTAGGCTTGGCGCTAGTTCTCACTTCCTGTGGCGACCAGCACAAGGCTCAATCACTCGTCAAGGATTTCCTCAATGAAAACCTGGAAAACGAAGATTGTAGCTTTAAACGCTTCAGCCAACTCACTCCTACAGCCATGATCGATTTTAACAGAGTAAAATCTATGCGTCAGGAGATGAACCAGTTGCCATATATGAAAAAGAACATCGACTACAACGATGGCACCTTCCCAGATACCTTAATGTATCTGAGAGCCACCTACCAGTTGACAACTCATGATGGCAAGAAAGAAGAACTCACCCAGACATTCTATCTTGACAAGGCTTTGACCCGAGTCATCGCTTTCAAAGAGAACTGATTCTATCTCAAAAAAAGCTAAAATCAAGAATTCAAGTTTAGATTGTAAAATTAGAAAAACATAAAAACAAGGCTGCACTCCTATCAAAGGGAATGCAGCCTTATTTTCGTGATAAAACCTCTAGCCAAGGGACCTCATCCTGCCAAAGCCTTCTCTACAAAACCACGAACCTTCTTACGGGCAACTCCCAGTTTCTTTTCTGCTTGTTTATATTTCAGATTTAGGGTTACCGCAATCTGACGAACCGGCATATCTTCGTAGAGATTCAGACGATATACCGAACGCTGACTCTCTGTAAGCTGAGCAATACCCCGCTCCAGTATCTCATTCACTTCACGAGCCGAGAAGACAGACTCCACCCCTTCAGAAGAACGGTTTATCCAACTGCCCTTCCTGATAAAATGCTCATACTTCTCATATTGCTGTCTGCAACGCCAATAATCTACGATTTTATTCCTTGCCATTGTATAGACCAGACAAGGCAGAGTTACCGGTGATATCATCTGATCCGACTGCAGAAGTCGAACAAAGATATCCTGCACAATATCCTCAGCCTCATCCACAACTTGCAGACGAGATATCACAAACTTCTTGAGTTCGTCATAATGATTTGTGTAATAATCAGCAATGATGCATTTTTTAGATGCAACATCCTGTTCTGATTCAACATTTTGTTTCATATCAGGAGGGTTTTATCTGTTTATAGTTTATTTGTTTCTTCGATCAAGTAGTGCAAAGGTACAAAAAACAGATAATATCACCAAAGAAAAGAAACAAAAAAATGTGCTAAATGTCTGTTTTTAAACATTTAGCACATATCTAGAAACAATTTGTAACATTCGATGTTACATCTCGTAAAGTAATATACTTTTTATAAAGCAACAATTACTTGATCATATCCACACTTCTCTTCAGGAAGGCATCGAGAGAAGCGCCCTTCAGCATACCATTCTGCAACAGGGCGAGGTCGATGAGCTGATGAACGATGTTGTTGTTCTTGGCATAACCAGAGATGATATCGTTGCGCTTAGCCTTCTCATCGCTGATGGCTTTCTCTGTGTTGTGAACATCATCCTTCTCCTCCTGGGTAATCTCTTCTGGCTTCTTCTTGCCCTGCTCCTGATGAAGCACTGCAAGACGAGCTTCCTGTCCCTTGATCTCTGCAAGGATTGGCTTCAGGCTTTCGGCGGTATTAGCCTCAGCATCCTCCAACACCTTCTTCACCAATGCATGGTCTGAGTTCAATACGATGTTGTAGCTGTCTGGCATCTGACCATAGAAGTTCATACCTGCCTGGAACTGACTCATTGCCTTCATACGGCGCATATACTCGTTCTGAGTAATGAGCACAGGTTGGTTCTGCTCACCCAAAGCCTGAATCTCCACGAAGAACTCTGCCTTGTCGAGCTTAGGCATCTGAGAACGGAACACCTCTGTCAAATTGTCAGACTGATCCTTTGTCAAATCTGTCTTCTTGGCATCTTCCTTCACGATGAGTCGGTCGATGATATCAGCATCCACACGGGTAAAGCGGCTCTTCTCCAACTTCTGCTCCAACATATTTACCATAGGTGTATCGAGCTGACCTTCCATCAGGAGCACAGAGTAACCCTTCTGCTTGGCAGCCTCGATATAAGAGTACTGCTCCTCCTTGTTGTTGGCATAGAGATATACCAGATTGCCATCCTTATCAGTCTGGTTGTCCTTGATCAGCGTTTTGTACTCCTCGTAAGTGAAGTACTTGCCCTCAACATCCTTCAGAAGCGCGAAGTCCTTGGCACGCTCGTAGAAGTCTTCCTGTGAAAGCATACCATAGTTGATGAAGAGCTTGAGATCATCCCACTTCTCCTCGAATTCCTTGCGGTTCTCCTTAAAGATTGAGCTCAGACGATCTGCCACCTTCTTGGTGATATAGGTAGAAATCTTCTTCACGTTGCTATCGCTCTGCAAGTAGCTACGGCTCACGTTCAATGGGATGTCTGGCGAGTCAATGACACCATGTAACAGGGTCAGGAACTCAGGAACAATGCCCTCTACCTGGTCGGTAACGAATACCTGGTTGCAATACAGCTGAATCTTGTTACGCTGCATGTCGATGCTGTTCTTGATGCGTGGGAAGTAGAGAATACCCGTCAGATTGAATGGGAAATCTACGTTCAGGTGAATCCAGAACAATGGGTCGTCCTGCATTGGATAGAGGGTGTGATAGAACTTCTTATAGTCCTCATCCTTCAGAGTGCTAGGAGTCTTGGTCCAGAGAGGCTCCACATTATTAATAATGTTATCCTCGTCAGTCTCCACGTTCTTGCCGTCCTTCCACTCGGTCTTTTTGCCGAAGGCTACAGGCACTGCCATAAACTTGCAGTACTTGTTCAGGAGTTCCTCGATCTTGTTCTTCTGGAGGAATTCCTTGCAGTCGTCTGCAATATGGAGAACGATATCTGAACCGCGGTCAGCCTTGTCAGCGTCCTCGATTTCGAAAGCTGGTGAACCATCGCAGCTCCACTTTACAGCCTTGCTACCTTCTTTATAGCTCTTGGTGATGATTTCCACCTTGCTGGCTACCATGAAAGAAGAATAGAAACCGAGTCCGAAGTGACCGATGATGGCATTGGCATTCTCCTTATACTTATCAAGGAAGTCGGTTACACCTGAGAATGCAATCTGGTTGATATATTTATCGATTTCCTCCTCAGTCATACCGATACCACGGTCGCTGATGGTCAGGGTACCAGCCTTCTCATCTAGAGAGATACGCACTGTTGTGTCACCAATCTCACCCTTGAAGTCGCCCTGGGCAGCAAGGGTCTTCAACTTCTGTGTAGCATCCACAGCGTTGGAAACCATCTCACGGAGGAAGATGTCATGATCTGAATATAAGAATTTCTTGATGACAGGGAAAATGTTCTCTGTCGTTACACCGATATTACCTTTCTGTGCCATAATTATAATGTTTATTTATATGTTTTACTTTATTTTGTTTTTGCTATAGGTTTTACAAATAACGTGCCAAAAAGGGAGAAATGAACAAAATGGCAGAATTAATCTGACAGAATCATCATAACAAGAAGTAAGCCTTAAGGAAAAAAATAAAAAGCCTTAAGGAAAAAAATATTTTCCCTTAAGGAAAAAAACAACTATCCTTAAGGGAAAATATTAAATGTGAAAAATGCCCTATTTACAGGCTTTTCCGACATCAGCATTCATATTCCGAAATTTTATAACACCCTACAAGCCCGGACTCCAATCTGAGATGAATGCTTCTGCATATAGGTATAAAGTGTCATCGGTTCATCAATCACTTTTTTGTGGATGCTGCTGGCATTGAGCAGATGTAATCCATCCTTATGCCAGGAAGCAATACCAATATGCGTGGTGTCCAATCCCTTCTTTCGGGTTATCATCAGAAGAATATCACCATCCTTGATGGTATTTCTGAAAAGCTGGTTGTTACGAATCTCCCCTTTCGGGATATAGCGATAGCGCTTGCCGTTGATGCTCTGCTCCAAAGCACGGATACCCGACTTCCACTGCGGATGAGCCGAAAGCATCTTGTAACTGGAAGGATGGGTGGACATCCAGTTTACGTTGATAGTCTGGACTGCTGAAAAGGGAGGATTATTCTGAATATCCTTCACGATGCCTTCCTTTACATTGTCATCCACCCAGAGGGTGAAATAATGCTGGCGTTTTACATACGCTACCTCTCCGCCGATATAGCGCACATGCTTCAGATGATTGCAGAAAGCTGCGAAACTGGTTTCCTGATGCTTGGCACACATAGTCAGGGCGGTCACAATCTCCACGTAGGTAGTACAATCCAGCTCCCTGGTATTCACCACGAGCTGCTCTTCCCGTGTTCTGTCCAAGGTGCCACCCACATAAGGAATACCCACAAACTGCTTTCCAAACCACATCATCCAGTTGGCAGGCTTTTTCTTCATCGCCTTCGCCTGCTGCAGCAAGGATACAATTCGCAAACTATCCTGGCGCTGATAAGCCACGCCCGTCTTGGCAAAAGCAGGCATTACCATCAGGAATGCCGCTGCAAAAACTAAAAAACTATGCTTTACTTTCATCATTTTACATTTTTATATTCTCGTTTCTTTCCAAAGTTCACACCCACATAAATATTGAGCGAACCGAAGGAATTGTTGGTTGAGAAATGATCCTTGTGATAATTATACGAATGGATGACAGTACTGGCACCTGCATACCAGCGGTCGTTGTTCCATACCACTCCAAAACGGCCGATACCATCAAAATTGAAATTCTTGAAGTTGAAGTTCTTCAGATCAAACTTATCCTTTTCCGGGTCTCCCGATTTGGAGTGATTATAGGCAAGACCTACGGAGAGGGAGGCATTGAAGAGCCAGTTTTTGGCAAACACCCAGTTATAGCCATATCCCACCGTAGCGGAATAATCGCTATACTTTACCTTCGAGAACATCAGACTGCTATCTATTTTAGCCTCCAACTGTTGCTTGGTTTTCTGATTGAGCCGTTCATCCACTATGGCAGAAAGCTTATCCCAATCCACTTCCAGCTGATGCTGGGTATATCCCAGTCCTACCATCCATGAGCCAGCACTTTTCTTCTGCCTTGTACTTTGAGAGTAAGCTGCTGGATATGAGAACTTACGATGATTAAATATGTAGTAAAGATTCAGGCCTTTAATACTACTCTTAAAACCATCGAAAGATACTTTTCTCAGAGCATCCGTATTGATATGATCACCCAGATTCATTCGCTGAATATGATAATCATTACCTGTCTGGCGCCAGAACAGATCCACACCCAGCAAACTGCTGTACAGACTCAGGTTGAACTCCTTCTTGCTGCTATGATTATCCTTGGTATTGATATGCTTCAGGTCGAGGGTATAACCCAGGAATACCCATCGCCATCCCAGATAAGGTCCCAGGCGCCAGGAAGGATCAGGCGCAAAGGAGATTCGCTGCCCCTCCTTGCCATACAGGGTATATTCCTCGTAGGTATTGGTATTCTGCAGCATCACCGTATAATTGAAGTGCTGCGGTTCTATATACCTTTCATCTATATTGGAGAACTCTCTAAAGAAGGTAGTGAAGGTCTTACCCAGGCGATGAAAGAATGTGCGCTCATGACGGGCACGAATCAAACTGTCCTGAGTATTACCCTTGAACATCGAAGAATTGAAAAGGGTCTTGATGAGAGATGAATCCTGTCTTACAGGGCATTCCAACGTATCTCGCTCCGCCGCCATCAGTGGCAGCAGAACGAGATACAGCAGTCCTACTATAATACCAATTTTTCTCATCCCATTTAGGGTATTCTTTCTAATTCTTCCAAAGCACACGATCAAGCACCCAGTTTACCGGGGTAGCAGAAACGCTGGTGCAGGTACAGGTATTGATGCCCTGCAGATGCTCTATCACATTTCTGATGATAGGCAACTGAACATACGGTGGATTGGCAACGGTGATGCTCGATCTGCCCTCGCTAGTTATCAACTCGATAGGCTGATAGGTAAAGACAGAGAAAGAGAGCGAACCCTTATCGCCAATCACCTCAATACAGTCTTCCTTGGCACTCTCATGTCCCACGAAGCACCAACTGCCGCTCGCCGGAATACCACTTTCGAAGAAGAAACAGGCAGATACCGTATCTTCTGCATCATAAAGATGCGCACGGTTGGCAGGATAACCATGGGCACGGGTGATGACTCCAAAGAGATCCTGCAACAGGTCTATCTGATGAGGAGCCAGGTCGTAGAAATATCCTCCACCGGCAATATCCGGCTGCAATCTCCAAGGCATCTCCTTGCCACTCTTGGTGTCCAGATCACGTGGAGGCACAGAAAAACGAACCTGTACATTGATGACATCACCTATAGCACCACTTTTGATAATCTCCTTTACTTTTTGAAAATAAGGAAGATAACGACGGTAATAGGCAACAAAACATGGCACCCCCGTCTGCTCGCTGATACGGTTGATACGAATACAATCGCTATAGCTTGCCGCCAATGGTTTCTCGATATATACCGGTTTGCCGGCACGCATTGCCATAATGGCGAAGGTGGCATGCGATGATGGTGGCGTAGCGATATATATTGCATTCACATCTGGATCATCGATGAGTTCCTGTGCATCGGTGTACCATTTTCGTATATGATGACGCTCGGCATAACCACGAGCCTTCTTCTCGCTACGGCTCATCACCGCAACGACCTGCGAACCCTCTACCTCATTGAAGGCAGGTCCGCTCTTCTTCTCGGTTACTTCTCCGCAGCCGATAAATCCCCAGTTTATCTGTTTCATCCTATTACTTTATATTCTGATTTTACCTGAATATTGTTTATCCGGACACGATTATATATCAGAATCCGGCTGAATGTATCTTGACCCAATAAATCCAGAAGGCAGGCTTTTACTCTCCTGCCAATGATTTATTGATTTCGTCAATATAGTCGAGTACTTCATCACGACCCATCTTCTTCTCACTACTGGTGATGAAGTAAGGAGGAAGGGCCTCCCAACGGTCCTCCAGAGCGTGCATCCATTTCTCGGCATTCATACGAGCCTTTACCGGCCCCAACTTATCCGCCTTGGTAAAGACGATACAGAAAGGCACATTGCTTTCGCCCAGCCAATCCACGAACTCACGGTCAATCTTCTGCTGCTCATGGCGCACATCAATCAGAACGAAGACATTTGCCAACTGTGGGCGCTGCAGGATATAACTGCTGATCATCTGCTCCAACTGCTTCTGTACAGTCTTCGAACGCTTGGCGAAACCATAGCCAGGAAGGTCAACCAGATACCATTCATTATTGATGATAAAATGATTGATAAGCAATGTCTTACCCGGTGTAGCAGAAGTTTTAGCCAAACCCTTATGATTGCAAAGCATATTGATGAGGCTCGATTTGCCTACATTACTACGGCCGATAAAAGCATACTCAGCCTTATTATCTTTTGGACACATGCTCACGCGTGGAGCAGATATCGTAAATTCTGATTTCTTGATTTCCATTCTTTCTATTTTCTTTTATAATTATTATTATAGGCAGCACACGAACTAATCATAAAGTTCAATATTCAACCGCTCAAAGTTCAATGTCTATAGCATCTCTGACAGTTCCAGCCACCTCATTTCCTTCTCGTCAAGCTCATCCTTGATTTCCGGCAGGCGCTTGCTCTTTTCGGTCAATTCCTCTACCGACAGGGTACCACTGCAAAGGGCTTCTTCCAACTTTTTCTGCTCATCGGTAAGCTTCTCTATTTCCTGGGTCAGCTGTTCATATTCACGCTTCTCCTTATAGCTCATCTTACGCTTGTTCTCAAAGTTGGCATCACGCTTGGCTGTGCCGGCACCATCATTGGCAGCCGTATTGTTATTGCCTGCGTTTTTAGCCGTAGCTGCAGCTTTTTCTGCTTCATCCTTCTCCTGCAACCTGCTCCAGTCTCTATACTGGGTATAGTTGCCAGGGAAATCCTGAATTTCGCCTTCGCCCTTGAATACCAGGAGATGATCTACCACCTTGTCCATAAAGTAACGGTCGTGACTCACCACAATCACGCAACCGGCGAAATCCTGCAGATACTCTTCCAACACCTGCAAGGTCTGGATATCAAGGTCGTTGGTAGGCTCATCGAGCACCAGGAAGTTGGGATTCCTCATCAACACCGTACAGAGATAGAGCTTGCGCTTCTCGCCACCGCTCAACTTATATACATAGTTGTGCTGCTCCTCAGGAGTAAAGAGGAAGAACTGCAGGAACTGCGAAGCCGTCATGTGCTTGCCGTTGCCCAGGTCGATATAGTCGGCTATCTCCGTGATGACATCTATCACCTTCTGGTCTTCCCTGAACTTGAGTCCCTCCTGCGAGAAATAGCCAAAGCGCACAGTCTCACCAATGTCAAACTTACCACTATCCGGCTGCACCTCACCCAGGAGCATCTTGATGAAAGTAGATTTTCCCGTACCATTATTACCTACGATACCCATCTTCTCAAATCGGGCAAAGTTGTAGTAGAAGTTATCGAGAATCACCTTCTTCTTTCCTCTGTCATCAAAAGCCTTGCTCACATACTGGCATTCGAAGATTTTCGAACCAATATATACGGTAGAAGCCTTCAATCTTACCTGACGGTCTTCGATGCGCTGCTTGGCTACCTTCTCCAACTCATAGAAAGCATCCTCACGATATTTCGCCTTATGACCTCGAGCCTGAGGCTGACGACGCATCCAGTCCAGCTCTCTGCGATAGAGATTCTTGGAATGCTGGATTTCTGCACGCAGATTATCCATACGTTCCTGGCGCTTTTCCAGATAATAAGCATAGTTTCCACGATAGGTGTAGATGGTCTTATCGTCGAGCTCCAGGATGGTATTACATACCTTATCGAGGAAGAAACGATCGTGCGTAACCATGAAGATGGTCTTGTTGCCACGATTCAGATAACCCTCCAGCCACTCTATCATCTCCAGGTCGAGGTGATTGGTAGGCTCATCGAGCATCAGGAAGTCAGGCTCATCTATCAGCACATTGGCAAGTGCCACACGCTTCTGCTGTCCTCCACTCAACTGTCCCATCGGCTGGTCCATATTAGTGATATGCAACTGTGTGAGGATCTGCTTTGCCTTGAGCACCTTTTCCGGATCATCCTTATGATTGAAGCAAGCCTCCAGCACGCTTTCCTCTGGATCAAACTTAGGAGATTGTTCCAGATAGCCCACCTTCAAATCGCGTCGATAGATGATATCACCACTCTCATGTCCCTCCTTATCCATGAGCACCGACATCAATGTAGATTTACCCGTGCCATTGCGTGCCACGAGTCCCACTTTCTGTCCTTCAGCTATAGAGAAGGATATTTTATCAAAAAGAACCTCTGCTCCAAAGCGTTTGGTGAGGTTTTGAACGTCTAAATACGGTATTTGACTTGCCATTTTCGTTATTTTTGTGCAAAGTTACAGAAAAAATTTGGCAGAAACAAATTTTTTGCTTATCTTTGCACTCGAAAAGTTCAAATACATCTAGTGTTTCCATTGTAGAAACGCTACATTTCATAGAAAAATCATATAATATACAATATATAATAATGTATAGCAAAGACGAATTATCAGCAAAAAGTGTCCTTCAACTGAAGGACCTTGCAAAAGAAATTGGCGTCAAGATTAAATCTGGCGACAATAAGGAGACGATTATCTATACGATTCTTGATGCTTTGGCAGAGGCATCAGCAGATGGTGCTGCGCAGAAGCGTAAACGCACACGCATCGCCAGCAAGAAAGAAGATCGAGTATATTCTGTTCATGGAATCGAGGGAGAAAACTTCGATGTTATGAAAAACCAGGTTAACGGCCCTGCCGCTACTGATACAACCACTGAAGGAGACACTCCACAAGCTATCCCTGCTAGCGTTGACCCACTGGCAGCTTTCCCTAAGCACAGAGGGCGCAAGAGCAAGGCAGAACTGGAAGCCATTGCGGCTGCTAAAGCGGCTGCCATCAAAATGCAGCAGGAAGGAATGAAGGCAGCAGAAAATACTGCTGAGCTACCAACCGAAAATGCAGATCATACAGACAATACTGAAAGCCCAACAGAGCAGGCTGCTGTTTCTGAGGAAGAAGCTATGGCTACAGCTCTGGCAAGCAATGAGCAGCCAACCGAAGAAGCTCCTGTATCTGACAACCAGGAGACAGAGATTCCTGAGGCGCAGTTTACTGCCGACGGTTCGGGCAATGACAACAGTGAGTTGATTGCCATGCTCCAGGCTAAGATGAATGCTCACAACGAGAACAGTACTCCTGCAGAGCCAAAAGAAAACAATACTCCAAAACATACTCCTGAGCCAGCTGTAGCCGAGACTACACCAGATGGTGTCTGGGCAGGCGACCCGGGCGATGGCACCGATTTCATCACCGTGGTAGATTTACCTATCGAGGATCAGGCAGCCATGCCTACATACGATATCTTCGACCGTCCGATGACTCCGGCAGCAACTGCAGCACCAGCTTCTGCACAGGCCCCTAAGGAGGTAAGTCAGGAACCGGAATATGATTTTACTGATATCATCTCTGCCAATGGTGTACTCGAAGTACTCTCTGATGGATATGGCTTCCTTCGCAGCAGCGATTTCAACTATCTCTCATCTCCAGATGACATCTACGTAGCTACCAATTTTGTGAAGCGCTACGGATTGAAGACTGGTGATGTCATCCAGTGCCACGTTCGTCCACCACATGAGGGTGAAAAGTACTTCCCGCTCACCAGCATCGACAAAATCAACGGTCGTGACCCATCGGATGTAAGAGACCGTGTTCCATTCGAGCACCTCACCCCACTCTTCCCTAACGAAAAGTTTGAGCTCTGCGGCGACCGCCGTACCACCAACCTGAGTACCCGCATAGTAGATCTCTTCTCACCTATCGGTAAGGGACAGCGTGCACTCATCGTGGCTCAGCCTAAGACCGGTAAGACCATCCTGATGAAGGATATTGCCAATGCCATTGCAGCCAACCATCCAGAGGCATACCTGATGATGCTGCTCATCGACGAACGTCCTGAGGAGGTTACCGATATGGCTCGCACCGTGAATGCCGAGGTAATCGCTTCTACCTTTGATGAGCCAGCCGAGCGCCATGTGAAGATTGCCGGTATCGTTCTGGAGAAGGCAAAGCGTATGGTAGAATGCGGTCATGATGTAGTCATCTTCCTCGACTCTATCACACGTCTGGCACGTGCCTATAATACTGTTGCCCCAGCATCAGGTAAGGTGTTGACGGGTGGTGTGGATGCCAACGCATTGCAGAAGCCAAAGCGCTTCTTCGGTGCAGCCCGTAACATCGAGGGTGGCGGTTCACTCACCATCATCGCTACAGCCCTGATTGATACAGGTAGTAAGATGGATGAGGTCATCTTCGAGGAGTTCAAGGGTACAGGTAACATGGAGTTGCAGCTCGACCGCGCACTCAGCAACAAGCGTATCTTCCCTGCAGTCAACCTCGTGGCTTCTTCTACCCGTCGCGACGACCTCTTGCAGGATAAGACAACCCTCGACCGTATGTGGATTCTCCGCAAGTTCATTTCCGACATGAACCCGATTGAGGCGATGAACACCATCCACAAGAGTATGCAGCAAACCCGCAACAACGAAGAGTTCCTCATTTCAATGAACTCATAACGATAAATGTCACACAAAAAAGAGTCCAGTAAGTCCATTCATACTTACTGGACTTTTTCTTTCTATTTGATAGGTAAAACAATGCATCCCTGTACATAAAAAGCTATATTGCAGATACGGCATACAAGCATGACAGCAATACGGAAAATATACTATAAAAATGTCATTTTCATCACATATCTGAAGTAGTTGATACAGGTCAAAAAACACTTGTTGCATTTATATTTCATAGCATAAAATGCCGTTATTTGATAAAAAAGTGTTAACTTTGCACTCGTATTAAGGAATAACAGTAACAAAAAATTAAAAAGATTTAAAGATTATGATGACTATTTTTACAATGGCAGTAGCCGCAGTTATGTTTTCAGGTATGGTACTTTGCATGGGTATGTTCTTGAGAGACGTAATCAACTCAATCCCGGAAATGACTAATATGAGCCACTCTGTTAGTTTGAGCAAGTAAAAATAGAAATCTCTATTATATTTTACAGTGAGAGAGAGATTTAAATATGAGAAAGGGCAAGATCCATTTTTGGAGCTTGCCCTTCTTGCTTTCTAGTTCATCATTAATATTCCATAGAGAAGGTGATGCCTCTTCTCATCATATCCTTCACGGTTGGCTTCAAGCGGGTCAGGAATCCCTCCCATGAACGGTTCTTCTGGAAACTCCAGCCTGCCTCAGCCAAAGCCAGCGAACGAGGATAAGCCTGATAGTAGATACGCTCTGGCGAATTGATACACTCGCTCCAAAGGGTTCCGGCTACACCGAAGAGATTGTTCTTCTCAAACTCCTCGCCCATACCCCAGGCAGGATCCAGGCTATAGGCTGCCTTCAGAGATGTTACAGGCATACCCCAGTTTACCTCAGGCATATCGCCCTTTGCCATCGGATAATCAAAATAGCAATGCTCTCCAGGACAAAGCAGGATACGGGCATTGTTCTCTACCGCTGCCACCAATGCTTCCTTTGTCAAACCGGCACGCCAGGCAAAGGTAACACAACCAGGCTGAATCTTCTTGAAATCGGTCTCATACCAGAACATTGGAGTCTTGTGATACTGGGTACGAAGCAAGTCTATCACCTTATCAAAGAGATAGCCCTGCAACTTCCAGTTCTCAGAGCGGTCGGTTGTGGTAATACCCAGCTTCTTCTTCAATGCCTGGCACTTAGGACAGTTGGTCCAGCAGTCGAGCGCAGGATTTCCAGCCTCATCACCACCCAGATGGATATATTCTGAAGGGAAGATGTCTGCCAACTCCTTGAATACATTGCCCAGAAACTCGTAAGTGAAGTCATTACCCGGGCAAAGCAACTCATCCGATACACCGCAAGTGGTACGAATAGGTTTCTGAACACCCTGACAGGTCAACTCCGGATAGACACTGATGGCAGCCACCTCATGTCCCGGCATTTCAATCTCAGGAACCACCTGGATATGATACTTGGCACAATATGCCACGAAGTCGCGCATCTGCTCCTGGGTATAATAACCCTTGATAGGCATCAGCATATCGTCCATTCCCCATCGACTGCTCGCCTCGGCGGTGAGTCTAGGATATTTCTTGATTTCAATGGTCCAAGCCTGGTCATCTACGAGATGGAGATGAAGCATATTCAGTTTATAGCGGGCCATCTCCGGAACAAAAGCCTTCAGATCCTCGTATGGAACGAAGATACGGCAAGGATCCACCATCAACTCTCTCACATGGGTGCGAGGCTGGTCTTTCAATGTTAGCTGTGGGATGGCATCGCAACCTACCTTAGAGGCATCGCCACGGAGCAACTGGTCGAAAGTCATCAAACCATAGAAGACACCAGCAGCAGTCTTACCCTTGATTACAACTCCCTTCTGCTGCACATCCAGGGTATAAGCCTCATTGTCAGCCAGCGTCTCATCCAGGGCAAGCGTCATAGTGAGCTGTCCGCCCTTTTTCAAATCCTTATGCTGCTGCTCTACTCGCTCTTTCAGGATTCTCTCGGCATGTTCCTGCTCATTGGCAAGACCATCGGCAGCTACGATCTTCCAGTTTCCTGCCACCTGCAAAGGTGCCGCCTTGGCATTTACTTTCAGGTCCATCGGGGTAGGAATCAGACAAGCCTCAGGATTGCAGACTGCTCTCGCCTGTTTCACCTCACCGAAGAAGTGGTTCCATCCCGGAGCCTTGCGATAGAGTTTTTCGCTACCTCTTGGCATCACCAGTTTCACGCCTCGCATATTCATGCCCGAAAAAGCAGTAGAAGCTGCCTTTGGCGGAATCTTGGAATTCACCTTGATGACCTTGACACCTTCCAGATTGGCAAAGGCAAACTCTCCCAACTCCGGCGTTCCGTCTATCGTGATGTTTTTCAATGCCTTGCAACCAGAAAAGGCTGCAGCTCCCACCTTCGTCACGCTCTTAGGAATCACTACATCCTGCAGATTGTCGCAGGCAAAGAAAGCCTGACTACCAATCTCCTGCAACTGGTTTGGCAGGATGATACTCTGCAGATGATGACGGGAATGGAAGGCATTCTTTGGAAGAACAGGACAGGTAGCCTCGCTCAAGTCCAGAGTTCTCAATTGCCAGCACAAGTCACGAAGCTGTCGGAAATCCGAATTTCTCGTGGTTGTTAATGTTCCTGTCAATTTCAGGTTAATAGCAGCCGATTTTTTCTCAGCATTGAGGTCCTTCATATTGGCGACGGTCTGCGCCGACAACGAGGTTGCCAACAAAGCAAAAACTGCAAAAGAAATCATTTTTCTCATACACTAATGGTTTTTAAAGGTTTATATACTATTATTCTAATTAATATTAAACGAAATTTATACTCTTGCCACTTTCTACGAACTCTGCATTCAGGACATCTATGTCTTTCCACTTTTCCCAGTCAGGGTTCTGCTCAGCAAGTCCCACAACATCAGCCCCATAGGTAAAGAGTCGCTCTATCATCGCTCCATAGGTAAGATGATCGATCTTCTCTATCGGATGCAGGATGATCGATTCCTCGAAACTACCCTTTTTCTCGCTTCGGATTTCCACCAGCAGCTTTGCCTGCAGCAGTTCCTTCACGGCGTGATTGATAATCTGCTGCGGAATCTTCGTCACATCATGGATATCTTTCGGCGTATAAGCCTGCTCACCATCATTGAAGCGATGGCACACCTGATGCATCACCACGGCACAGACCTTGATACGCTGTTCCAACTTCACATGGTCGTACTTCAAGTCCAGGTCATAATGATGAAGGTTCTGGTTGGTATAGCAGAGCAAGGCACCGAATACCACGATTGCCCACGAAATCTGGAGCCACAGAAGGAACAGCGGAATGGCGGCAAGCGAACCATAGATTACGTTATAGCTCGAAAGGAATACCTGCAGATAAATATATCCATACTGCAATGCCGTCATGCTGATGCCCGCCAGAAGCGAAGGCACCAAAGTACTGCGAAACCGGATATAGGTATTAGGAATCACGCAATAGCAGAATACGAAGAATAGGAACATCGGCACAAATGCAGCTACATGCAGGATGAAAGCCGGGATAGTCTCTCCCATATCAGCAATCCGATCCACATCATCTATCACATTCACTGTCCATACATTAAAGAAAGAGGCGAAGAGAATCATCATACCCAGTCCGAAAAGAATGGTAGGATATTCTGTCACGATCTGCTTCCACGAACGCTCACCCGTATGCCAGATGTCATCAAAGGTGAGCTCTATCTTCTGCATCAGTGAGATGATGGTATAGAGAAACATCACAATACCCGTACCGATGATATAATTACTCTGCGTGTTCTCGATATAATTGTGAACGAAATTCACGATAGTCTGAGCCACAACGGGTTGCGCCTCGAAAGTGGTAGATAGCCACGACTCCAGCATAGCCGTATAACCGAAACCGCGGGCAATGACAAACATCATCGCCATGAATGGAATCAATGCCATAAACGAGGCAAAGGTCAATGCCGCCACATCCCTGGCCCACATATCCTTGATATAGAAGATACGACCGGCGAGCATACCCATCTTGAGCCAAGATTTCATCTTGCCTCGAAAATCCTGGATATTCGAAGAATTCAACTCCCTGATATCCTCGTAGAAACCTACTATTTTATCTATTAATCCCATAAACTCCGGTTTTTTGTTATCAAGCAACAAATCCCCTCACAACACCCAGAAGATGCCGTGAAGGGATTTGTCTTAGTATTTTGCTGATCAGATTCTACTACTCTTTAGTAGAACTTGAAGTAGTTGCGAGCGTTGTTGTAAGAGATGTCCTCTACCATGCGAGAGAGGCTCTCCATGTCGTTAGGAAGCAAGCCCTTCTCTACATCATTGCCGAGGAGGTTGCAGAGCAAACGACGGAAGTACTCGTGACGTGGGTAGCTGAGGAATGAACGTGAGTCGGTCAACATACCTACGAAACGGCTCAGAAGACCCAATACAGAAAGTGCGTTCATCTGACGGGTCATACCATCGAGCTGATCGTTGAACCACCAGCCAGAACCGAACTGGATCTTACCTGGGCAAGAACCGTCCTGGAAGTTACCAAGCATGGTAGCGATTACCTCGTTGGCGCATGGGTTCAAAGTATAAAGGATAGTACGTGTCAACTTGCCTTCCATGTTCAATTCATTGAGGAAGCTGCTCATAGCCTTAGCGGTAGTAAACTCACCGATAGAGTCGAAACCGGTATCAGCACCGAGCTTGTTGTACATCAATGTATTGTTGTCACGGATAGCTCCATAGTGGAACTGCTGTGTCCAGTCGGCAGCGTGATCCATCTCAGCGCAGACCTTCAGGAAGGCATGCTTATACTGGCGGATCTCGAGTGCAGAGAGCTGCTGACCGCGCATTGCCTTTGCAAAGATAGTCTCAATCTGAGAATCTGTGTATGGCTCATCATAGAACTCCTCGATACCGTGGTCGCTCAACTTGCAGCCGTTCTCGGTAAAGAAGTCGTGACGCTTCTGCAAAGCATCTACCATATCCTGGAAAGTAGTGAGGGTAACACCAGCTACCTCGCCCAACTTGTTCATATACTCTGCGAAATCAGGCTTCTCGATGTTCATAGCCTTGTCAGGACGCCAAGCTGGGATCATCTTAATCTCGAAACCGCTCTCACGGGTCTGCTTGTGGTAACGGAGATCATCGATAGGATCATCTGTTGTACAGACGCACTCTACATTATAGTGACGCATCAAGCCGCGAGCGCTGAACTCAGGCTGCTGCAACTTCTCATTACACTCATCGTAGATTTCACGTGCTGTCTTAGGGCTCAACTGCTTGTTGATACCAAAAGCTGTCTTGAGCTCCAGGTGTGTCCAGTGATAAAGAGGGTTACGGAAAGTATATGGTACAGTCTCTGCCCATTTCTCGAACTTCTCCCAGTCGCTGGTGTCAGTACCTGTGCAGAAACGCTCATCTACACCATTGGTACGCATAGCACGCCACTTGTAGTGGTCACCACCGAGCCAGAGTTCTGTAATGCTCTTGAACTTGTGATCATTCGCAACCATCTCAGGGATGAGGTGGCAGTGATAATCTATGATTGGCATCTTAGCCGCATGATTGTGGAAAAGGTCCTGCGCTGTCTTGGTGTCAAGCAGGAAGTTTTCATCCATAAATTGCTTCATAACTGTATAGTAGTTTTTAAATGTTTATTTAATAATACTAATGATGACGCAAAGATACAACAAATATCCCAAAAAGAAATCGTTTAAGGGAAATATTTTTGATTATTTCACTTAAACGATTACGTTGTGCGTATTTTATACGATAATTCTAGTCTTATGATAGTTCTCTCTGAACTCACTTGGCGAGCACCCCTTCTTCTTCTTGAAGATGCGATTGAAGTTACTGAGGTTATTGAAACCGCAGTCGAACCCAATCTCACTGATGCTTTTGGCTGTATCCACCAGCATTCTGGCGGCATAGCCCAGACGGAGGTCGATAATATACTCCGAGATGTTTCTGCCCGTATGGAGCTTGAAGAATCGGCTGAAGGCACTCGAGCTCATACCCGCCAGCGAGGCGAGATCCGGCAAACGGAGTTCATCCATATAGTTCTTCGAGATATAGTTCTTCACCTTCAGAATACGGCGGCTGTCATCCTCCACCGCCACCTTGGCATAGCTGCTCGATGCCAGAGTTCGCGCATCCTCACACTTCGACAGTTCATAAAGAATGGTGAGAAACTGCTGCACGGCATAAAAGCCATCTTTCACTGTACTCAGGGTATCCAGCAATCGATAAACCTTCATAATCGCCTTCAGAGGAAAGCAAAGTCCCTTCTTTGCCTCCTGCATCATGCGGGTAATGCTGGCATACGGATTTCTTCCGAAGAGAGTCTCCTCACCCATACTGAAATCAAACTGGATGGTAATCTCACGGATATCTTCACTGCGACAGACGTTCTGTTCCCATACGTGTTCCAGATCAGGTGATGTGATGAGACAAAGGTCGAAGTCGCCAATTACCTCCTGAGAATCACCCACAATACGCTTTACTCCCGCCGCATTCTCTACAAAATTGAGTTCGAACACCGAATGATTGTGTATCGGATAGGTAAACTCCTTCTTGTGCCTGTCGGCAATGTAAAGCACATCCTTACCCATCAGCGGGGTAATCTCATGTATGATTCTTCTGTCTTCAGCCATAATGTATAGTGATTAATGATCAGTGATTAGTTATCAATGATTATTCTATGCGTGTAATAATCAATAATAACTAATCAATATATTAAATATTCAAAGTTCTGAGGATTTCACTCATCTTCTGCTTGGTAGCGATACGGGTAGGAACCAGCGGCAGGCGCAGCTCGTTCTCGATAAAGCCCATATCATTGAGCAAAGCCTTCACACCGGCAGGATTACCATCTACGAAGAGAAGGCTGTAAAGCTCAGTGAAGGAATGATGAATCTTGCGGGCTGGCTCGTACTCACCACGGAACTCCAGACGGATCATTCTACTGAATGCCTTTGGCAGAGCATTACCGATGACAGAAATCACACCGGCAGCGCCACTCGCAATCATAGAGAAAGTAAGGGCATCATCACCGCTGATTACTTCGAAATTATCCGGCTTGTTCTTGATGATCTCATCTACCTGCTCCAGACTACCACTCGCCTCCTTCACGGCTACCACATTAGGGAAGTCGCGGGCTATGCGGCAGGTGGTTTCCGGCTTCATATTGATACCGGTTCTGCCAGGTACATTATAAAGTACGATAGGCAGCGGACTAACCTGTGCGATGGCCTTGAAATGCTGATACAAACCTTCCTGGGATGGCTTATTATAATAAGGACAGATGCTGAGGATGCCATCGATGCCACTCCAGTCGCTATTCTTGATTTCCTCTACGACAGCAGCAGTATTGTTGCCGCCACAATATTTCAATATCTTGACGCGACCCTTGTTCACGTCTTTCACCAATTCTGTAATCTTGTCTTTCTCTTCCTGGGTCAGGCAAGGAGCCTCACCAGTTGTTGCAAGGATGCAAAGGAAGTCTGCACCATTGTCAATTTGGAACTCTACCAATCGCTTGAGCGACTGATAATCTACCGAACCATCGGCCTTAAAAGGAGTAATGAGGGCAACACCAAGGCCCCTAAATATATTCTGTGCCATAATCTAAATAAACAAAATCGTTGGCAAAAGTACACAATTATTAGCATATTGCAAAATAAAATCGCAATTTTCTTTCAAGATTGTACCATTTTTGAAAATATTCTGTATTATTATACCATATTTCACGTTTTTTTAGTAACTTTGCAGTCGTTTTAAGTGAAAAGCAATGAGATATTTTATATTCTTTGGTTACGACGGAACCAACTATCACGGCTGGCAGATTCAGCCCAATGCCAATTCGGTGCAGCAGGAGTTGCAGCGTGCCCTTTCCATCCTTCTCAGAAAGGAGATAGAGGTGGTGGGAGCCGGAAGAACAGATACCGGGGTGCACGCCCGGAACATGGCGGCGCATTTTGACTGGAATCCGGAAGGGAAAGCTTCGGAAGAGAAAGCTTCGGAAGAGAAAGTTTCGGAAGAGAAAGTTTCGGAAGAGAAAGTTTCGGAAGAAAGAATCCCGATGGCCCTTGACCAGCTGGTGTATCGTCTGAACAGAATCCTGCCACGCGACATTGCCGTCTATGAAGTTCGGGAGGTAGATACCGAGATGCATGCCCGCTTCTCTGCCACCTCGCGTACCTATCATTATTATATCCATACACGCAAGGATCCCTTCGAGCGCCACTATTCGCTGCAGATGAACTACCCGCTGGATTTCGAAAAGATGAACCAGGCGGCGCAGCATTTCCTGCATCACGAAGACTATGCGGCTTTCTGCAAGGCAGGCGGTGACAACAAGACCACCATCTGCCATGTGTCGGCTGCCAGATGGGTCCAGACCTCCCCTACCACCTGGTATTTCGAGATTACCGCCAACCGTTTCCTCCGAAACATGGTACGTGCCGTAGTGGGAACGCTCATCGATGTGGGCAGAGGAAAGATTACGATGGATCAGTTTCTCGACATCCTGCACAACGGAAGCCGCAGTGATGCGGGCGAAAGCATGCCAGGCAACGCATTGTTCCTGGAAGACGTGGGGTACAACGAACTTTGAACTTTGAGATTTGAACTTTGAACTTTATGATTGGCAATAATCCTATAAGTTGCAAGACAAGCCATATCATAAAGTTCAAAGTAATCTCAAAGTTCAAAGTAAAAGTAATCATAAAGTTCAATGGTCAAAGTAAAAGTAATATGTGGTTAGTATTAGCATTTCTCTCAGCAGCGCTGCTGGGATTCTATGATGCCTTCAAGAAGAAGGCACTTTCAGGTAACGCAGTGATTCCCGTGCTCTTTCTGAACACGCTTTTCTCATCGCTCATCTTCCTGCCGTTCATCATCTTGAGCTATACAGGAAATTCGCTGGATGGAACGATGTTCCATGTTGCTGAAGGCGGATGGGAAGTTCACAAGTACATCGTGCTCAAGAGTTTCATTGTTTTGAGCAGTTGGATCTTCGGTTATTTCGGCATGAAGCATCTGCCGCTCACCATTGTGGGTCCTATCAATGCCACCCGTCCGGTGATGACACTCGTGGGTGCCCTGCTGGTTTACGGTGAGGTACTCAACCTCTATCAGTGGATTGGTGTCATCCTTGCCATCATCTCCTTTGCCATGCTTTCACGCAGCGGAAAGAAGGAGGGCATCGACTTCAAGCACAACAAGTGGATCTACTTCATCGTACTGGCTGCAGTGCTCGGTGCCGTGAGTGGTCTCTACGATAAGTATCTGATGGCTCCACCTGAGAATGGCGGCGTGGGATTGGATAGAATGATCGTACAGAGCTGGTACAATATCTACCAGTGCTTCCTCATGGGAGCCATGCTCCTGATGATCTGGTGGCCAACAAAGAAGAATTCCACTCCATTCCATTGGCACTGGAGCATCATCTTCATCAGCATCTTCCTTTCGGCTGCCGACTTCGTATATTTCTATGCGCTCAGCCTGCCGGGTGCTATGATCAGTATCGTAAGCATGATCCGTCGTGGTTCGGTCATTGTCAGCTTCCTCTTCGGTGCAGCCATCTTCCACGAGAAGAATCTCAAGGCGAAGTTCGTGGATCTCCTCCTCGTCTTGCTCGGTATGCTCTTCCTCTACTTCGGAACCAAGTAAAAGTTCTATGCCAGCACGCCCTGAAAGGGCAGAAGCTCCTAGCCCAGGGCATCGCCCTGGGTTAGATCCAGCAACAACAAAGTCGCCCTGAAAGGGCAAAATCTTTGAAATAGAAACCTTTTGCCCTTTCAGGGCGACTTTCTATATATACCTTATACCCAGGGCGTTGCCCTGGGCTAGGAGCTTCTGCCCTTTCAGGGCGTGTGGGGATGCCTTACCCCACATGTTTTTACCAGATATGTGCACGCTTGTTCTTAGGAACAAAGAGCTTGTCGCCCTTCTTGATGTTGAATGCCTTATACCATGAATCCACCATTGGGAGGGCACCGTTCACACGAGCCTCGTTTGGAGAGTGAACATCCACGGTCATCAGATACTGCAGGTACTCAGGACGGGCATTGCCTGCCCATACACGTGCCCATGCCAGGAAGAAGCGCTGCTCTGGAGTAAATCCATCCTTCACACCCAACTTCTCTGTCTTCATCACATTCTGAAGTGCACGGAAAGCGATGTTCAAACCGCCATTGTCACCGATGTTCTCACCCAGGGTCATCTGGCCGTTTACCTTCTTGCCAGCCAACTCAATCTTGTTGAAATGGTCAACCAGAATCTTGGTGCGAGACTCGAAGTTCTTCTTGTCAGCAGCAGTCCACCAGTTGTTCTGGTTACCGGTCTTGTCAAACTGGCTACCCTGATCGTCAAAGCCGTGGCTCATCTCATGACCGATTACACCACCGATACCACCATAGTTCATCGCATCATCGGCTGTTGGGTCGAAGAATGGAGGCTGGAGAATAGCTGCAGGGAAGCAGATCTCGTTGGTAGTTGGGTTATAATAAGCATTGATAGTCTGAGGAGTCATTCCCCACTCAGTCTTATCTACAGGCTTGTTCACCTTACGGGCGATGGCATCCTTGGTAAAGAACTCAGAGATATTTGCCATATTCTCGTAGAGAGAGAGGCTGTCATCTACCTGCAATCCACTATAGTCCTTCCACTTGTCAGGATAGCCGATCTTGATGATGAAGTTCTCCAGCTTGTCCTTAGCCTGTGCCTTGGTAGCAGCACTCATCCAGGTAGCCTCGTCGATGCGCTGTGAAAGCGCAGTCTGGAGATTGTGAACCAAGTCGAGCATACGCTTCTTGCTGCTCTCTGGGAAGTACTTCTCTACGTAGATCTTTCCGATAGCCTCGCCCAAAACACCGCTCACGGTACTTACGGCACGCTTCCAGCGAGGACGGTCCTGCTGAACACCACTCATAACCTTACTCAACTCAAAGGATACGGCACGGAAATCATCGCTCAATACGCTGGTTGCACCAGAAATCACCTTGATCTCTGCGTATGTCTTCAAATCATCCAGAGAGGTCTCAGCGAGAATCTTCTCTACCTCGTGGATTGGTTCAGGCTGACCCACGCAAATTTCCTTGAAAGCTGGGAAACCAGATGCCAGGAACACGTTGCCCCAGTCGATGCCAGGATAATCGAGCACGAGCTGGTTGTAGGTCATCTTGTGATAGTTCTTGTCGATGTCGCGGAGCTGTACCTGGCTATAGCTTGCCTTAGCGATGCGGGTCTCGATAGCCATCACTGCCTCCATCTTCTTCTGGGCTGTAGCCTCGTCGTTACCAACCATCTGGAAGAGCTTCTTCATATAAGCCTTGTATGCATCACGAATCTTCTTGGTCTGCTCGTCATCGTTTACATAGTAATCGCGTACACCAAGACCAAGACCACTCTGTCCTACCTCAACGAGGTTGTTGGCGGCATCACGAAGGTCGGCGCCCACACCGATGCCATACATCATGGTACCCTCGCCACGGAAATCGAGCTGAGCGGTTACGAGCTGATACTCTCTGCGATCCTTGATGGCTGCAATGCGATCGAGAGTTGGCTTGATAGGTGCCCATCCCTCCTTGTTCAGGCGAACGCTGTCCATACGGAGGTTGTAGAGCGAACCGATCTTCTGTCCGAGTGAACCCTTCTGCTGTGGCTTGGAAGCATACTCGAGGATGATGTCCTGGATGCGCTTCTGGTTCTGCTCAAAGAGGTCGGTGAAAGCACCATTATCGGTATGCTCGGCATCGAGTGGATGATTCTTCATCCAGTTGCCTGCGGCATAGCGATAGAAATCATTTCCCGGCTTGATGGTCAAGTCCATGTTGGTCTTGTCAATACCGGAGCCCAACTTCTCCTGCTGGGCAAAAGCTGTTGTTGCACTGAGCAACAATGCTGCGAATAATACTTTTGTTCTCATTATTGTTTTATTAAATAAATCTTTTTTGTATGGGGGATTTCAAATCCCCCGGTTTAATAGGTCGAACATTTTTTAACGACGGATTGCAAATCCGTCGGAACGCCTAACGGTGGACTTACTGTTCGGAACGCCTGACGGTGGACTTACTGTTCGGAACGCCTGGCGGTGGACTTACTGTTCGGAACGCCTGGCGGTGGACAAGGCGAGACCTGCAAATGTCAGGGCGCCATTCAGCATCAGAAGCTCATAGCCGAACTTATAGCCCACATACTGCGAGGTAAGGGTATCGATGGCGAAGCAGATGAGCGGACTGGCGATGCAGACCCATGGCGACCAGCGGTCGTTTACCTGCCGCTTGGTGAGCAGACTGAAGGCAAACAAACCCAACAGCGGACCGTAAGTATAAGAGCAGAGGATATAGATGGCATCTATCACGCTCGTAGAATTAATCGCCTTGAAAGCGATGATGAAGAGCATGAAGACGAAAGCCACCAGCAGATGCATACGCTTGCGAAGCTTCACATCATCCTTCTTGCCCAGAATATCCACGCACAGACTCGTCGTAATCGCGGTCAATGCCGAATCGGCACTCGAAAAGCTCGCCGCCACGATGCCGATGGTAAACAGTACCACTACCAGGGTTCCCATCACTCCCGAAGCTGCGAACATCGGCAACAGATCATCCGGAGCCTGCGGCAGCGCGACACCCTGCTTCTGAGCCAGCATCATCAGCAACACACCCAGACTCAGGAAAAGCAGATTGGCAGGCACAAAGGCGAAACCATAGGTACAGACATCCTTCTGAGCCTCACGAAGCGACTTGCAGGTAAGATTCTTCTGCATCATATCCTGATCTAATCCCGTCATCACGATTACCACGAACACGCCGCTCAGGAACTGTTTCCAGAAATTCTGCTTCGACATCCAGTCGTCAAAGACGAAGATGCGCGAATGACTGTCGTGGGCGATTGCCGTGATAGCCTCAGATGGCGTCATTCCCAAAGCTGCCACCACATGATAGATAATCAGGATGAGCGCAGCAAACATGCAGGTAGTCTGGAAAGAATCCGTCCACACCAGCGTCTTGATGCCACCCTTGCGGGTATAGAGCCAGATGAGCATCACCATCATAGGTACCGTCACCCAGAACGGAACTCCCACTCCATCGAGCACGAACCGCTGCAACAGAATGCAGACCACGAAAAAGCGGACTGCCGCTCCCGTCATCTTCGACAACAGAAAGAACGAAGCACCCGTCTTGTAGGAACGTTCGCCCAATCGCTGCTGCAGATAACTGTAGATGGTGGTGAGATTATACCGGTAGTAGATAGGCAGCAGGAGAAAACCTACCAGAAAGTAGCCCAGGATAAAGCCGATGCACATCTGCAGATAGGTCATATCAGTCTTCATCACCATACCCGGCACACTCACGAAGGTGATGCCCGAAATAGAGGCACCCACCATTCCGAAAGCCACCATATACCATGGCGAACGTCTGTTCGCCCTATAGAAAGTTTCATTGCTGCTGGTACGTCGTGCAGTGATGTGGCTGAAGAGCAACAGTACGCAGAAGTATGCTAAAATTGTGATGATGATAATCATTTTTTCTCTTATATCTTTATTTACGTTGCAAAGGTACAGTAATTTAAGGAAATAACAAAATTATTTTCATAACTTAACAAAGAAATAACATACAGAAAGAAACTGAAGGGTGAAAAACGAAGGGTGAAAAACAAAGAATGGAGAGTGGAGAGTGAAAAACGAAGAGTAGAGAATGGAGAGGACAGGGGGTATAAAAACAAAAACCTTCGAGAATCACTTCCCGAAGGTTTCAGCGGTGCGTACGAGACTCGAACTCGTG
>NZ_QUCG01000022.1:0-53268 GCF_003473645.1 Prevotella sp. AM23-5
CACTTGGGGATAACCTTGCGAAAGTAAGACTAATACCCAATGATATCTCAAGAAGACATCTGAATGAGATTAAAGATTTATCGGTGATGGATGGGGATGCGTCTGATTAGCTTGTTGGCGGGGTAACGGCCCACCAAGGCGACGATCAGTAGGGGTTCTGAGAGGAAGGTCCCCCACATTGGAACTGAGACACGGTCCAAACTCCTACGGGAGGCAGCAGTGAGGAATATTGGTCAATGGGCGAGAGCCTGAACCAGCCAAGTAGCGTGCAGGATGACGGCCCTATGGGTTGTAAACTGCTTTTATAAGGGAATAAAGTGAGTCTCGTGAGACTTTTTGCATGTACCTTATGAATAAGGACCGGCTAATTCCGTGCCAGCAGCCGCGGTAATACGGAAGGTCCGGGCGTTATCCGGATTTATTGGGTTTAAAGGGAGCGTAGGCCGGAGATTAAGCGTGTTGTGAAATGTAGATGCTCAACATCTGCACTGCAGCGCGAACTGGTTTCCTTGAGTACGCACAAAGTGGGCGGAATTCGTGGTGTAGCGGTGAAATGCTTAGATATCACGAAGAACTCCGATTGCGAAGGCAGCTCACTGGAGCGCAACTGACGCTGAAGCTCGAAAGTGCGGGTATCGAACAGGATTAGATACCCTGGTAGTCCGCACGGTAAACGATGGATGCCCGCTGTTGGTCTGAATAGGTCAGCGGCCAAGCGAAAGCATTAAGCATCCCACCTGGGGAGTACGCCGGCAACGGTGAAACTCAAAGGAATTGACGGGGGCCCGCACAAGCGGAGGAACATGTGGTTTAATTCGATGATACGCGAGGAACCTTACCCGGGCTTGAATTGCAGAGGAAGGATTTGGAGACAATGACGCCCTTCGGGGTCTCTGTGAAGGTGCTGCATGGTTGTCGTCAGCTCGTGCCGTGAGGTGTCGGCTTAAGTGCCATAACGAGCGCAACCCCTCTCCTTAGTTGCCATCAGGTTAAGCTGGGCACTCTGGGGACACTGCCACCGTAAGGTGTGAGGAAGGTGGGGATGACGTCAAATCAGCACGGCCCTTACGTCCGGGGCTACACACGTGTTACAATGGCAGGTACAGAGAGATGGTGTTCTGCAAAGCGCATCTAATCCTTAAAGCCTGTCTCAGTTCGGACTGGGGTCTGCAACCCGACCCCACGAAGCTGGATTCGCTAGTAATCGCGCATCAGCCATGGCGCGGTGAATACGTTCCCGGGCCTTGTACACACCGCCCGTCAAGCCATGAAAGCCGGGGGCGCCTAAAGTCCGTGACCGTAAGGAGCGGCCTAGGGCGAAACTGGTAATTGGGGCTAAGTCGTAACAAGGTAGCCGTACCGGAAGGTGCGGCTGGAACACCTCCTTTCTGGAGAGACGAATTTCCTATGAAGATATAGGAATCTGATTAAAAGTTCGCTTCTCTTCTTGTACGCACCATCTGTTTAATTAAATAAGAGATAGAGAATGTTCGGCAGAGATGCTACTCTTTACCAACACAGTCCTATAGCTCAGTTGGTTAGAGCGCCACACTGATAATGTGGAGGTCGGCAGTTCAAATCTGCCTGGGACTACTTCTCAATTGATATCTCGACTTGGGGGATTAGCTCAGTTGGCTAGAGCACCTGCTTTGCACGCAGGGGGTCAACGGTTCGAATCCGTTATTCTCCACCAAGTCAACAACCTTTTTGGTTATGAATTGACATAAGATCTTTGACATATTGACACAAGCAAAACTGTAAGTAATGAACTTTAGTTCAGACTAAAGTGAATCAAATCGCAAGATGAGATTTCACAAGTTAGAATACAGCTGAAAGTATGAGCTACTTATTCGTTATCCGGAAACGAGTAACAAGAATACAGTCGTAAAGAAAGTAAGAAAGGGCGTATGGCGGATGCCTAGGCTCACGGAGGCGATGAAGGACGTGATAAGCTGCGATAAGCTTCGGGTAGGTGCAAATAACCTTTGATCCGGAGATTTCCGAATGGGACAACCTAGCCGTCTGAAGGACGGTTACTAGCACTTAAGTGTTAGAGCTAACGCAGGGAACTGAAACATCTTAGTACCTGCAGGAAGAGAAAATAAATGAATGATTCCCCCAGTAGTGGCGAGCGAACGGGGAACAGCCCAAACCAGTGGCGTCGCAAGGCGTTGCTGGGGTTGTAGGACCGCGACATTGTATGCAAATCGTGAACAGAACACTTTGGAAAATGTGACCATAGACGGTGATAGTCCAGTATGTGAAGCGAAATGCAGCATAGCGGTATCCTGAGTAACGCGGGACACGAGGAATCCTGCGCGAATCTGCCGGGACCATCCGGTAAGGCTAAATACTCCCGTGAGACCGATAGCGAACGAGTACTGTGAAGGAAAGGTGAAAAGAACCCCGAGCAGGGGAGTGAAATAGTTCCTGAAACCATGCGCCTACAAGCGGTCGGAGCATCTTACGATGTGACGGCGTTCCTTTTGCATAATGATCCTACGAGTTACCGTCACTGGCGAGGTTGAGTGTCACGAGACACGTAGCCGCAGTGAAAGCGAGCCTGAATAGGGCGCACAGTCAGTGGGGGTAGACGCGAAACCAAGTGATCTACACTTGGCCAGGATGAAGTCCCGGTAACACGGGATGGAGGTCCGCACCAATAAGCGTTGAAAAGCTTCTGGATGAGCCGAGTGTAGGAGTGAAAGGCCAATCAAACTTGGAGATAGCTCGTACTCCCCGAAAGGCATTTAGGTGCCGCGTCGGATGGTCACCGTGAGAGGTAGAGCGACCGATAGGACAAGAGGGCTTCACCGCCTATCGAGTCCTGACGAACTCCGAATGCTCACGGTCTGCAGTCCGGCAGTAAGGGGGCGGGTGCTAAGGTCCGTCCCCGAGAGGAGAAGAATCCAGACCGCCGTCTAAGGTCCCGGAGTTCTGCCTGAGTTAGTCTAACGAAGTCTGGTCCCTATGACAGCTAGGATGTTGGCTTGGAAGCAGCCATTCATTCAAAGAGTGCGTAACAGCTCACTAGTCGAGGGTCCGGGCATGGATAATAATCGGGTATAAGGCAGACACCGAAGGCGCGGGATAGCAATTTTAAAAGTATCGGTAGGGGAGCATACTCACAGCGTCGAATGGTGTACGTAAGTTATCCTGGAGCGGTGAGTAAAGCAAATGTAGGAATAAGTAACGATAAGGAGGGTTAGATTCCCTCCCGCTGTAAGACCAAGGTTTCCCGGGCAATGCCAATCAGCCCGGGGTCAGTCGGGTCCTAAGTCTAAGCCGAACGGCGATGGCGATGGCAGAGACGGTTAATATTCCGTCACTGCCGCATGGGGCGACGTGGAGACGGAGCAGTGAAACCACCGCGGGGCGACGGAAGTCCCCGTTGAAGGGTGTAGGTGTTGAGGATGGCAGGCAAATCCACCATCCGAGCTGAACTTGAGAGTACGGAGTCCTCCTCGGAGGAATCTGATAGTGTGGGTAATCATACTCCCGAGAAAATCCGCTAAGCTTAACCCATGCGGCACCCGTACCGCAAACGGACACACGTGGTCGGGTAGAACATACTAAGGCGTTGAGAGATTCATGGTTAAGGAACTAGGCAAATTGACCCTGTAACTTCGGGATAAAGGGTCCTCGTGATGAGCGAGGCGCAGAGAATAGGTCCAGGCAACTGTTTAACAAAAACACAGGGCTGTGCAAACTCGAAAGATGAGGTATACAGCCTGACACCTGCCCGGTGCCGGAAGGTTAAGAGGAGATGTCACTCGCAAGAGGAAGCATTGAATTGAAGCCCCGGTAAACGGCGGCCGTAACTATAACGGTCCTAAGGTAGCGAAATTCCTTGTCGGGTAAGTTCCGACCTGCACGAATGGTGTAATGATCCGGACGCTGTCTCAACCATGAGCTCAGTGAAATTGTAGTATCGGTGAAGATGCCGATTACCCGCGATGGGACGAAAAGACCCCGTGAACCTTTACTACAGCTTAGCATTGACCTTGGTCATCCGATGTGTAGGATAGGCCGGAGGCTTTGAAGCGGGAGCGCCAGCTTTCGTGGAGCCATCCTTGAAATACGGCCCTTTGGCTGTCTGAGGTCTAACGCGTGATTACGCGGACACTGCTTGGTGGGTAGTTTGACTGGGGTGGTCGCCTCCAAAAGCGTAACGGAGGCTTCCAAAGGTGCCCTCGGGTCGATTGGTAACCGACCTCAAAGAGTGCAATGGCATAAGGGCGCTTGACTGGGAGGCAGACATGCCGAGCAGGCAGGAAACTGGGGCATAGTGATCCGGCGGATGTGTATGGAAACTCCGTCGCTCAAAGGATAAAAGGTACTCCGGGGATAACAGGCTGATCCCCCCCAAGAGCTCATATCGACGGGGTGGTTTGGCACCTCGATGTCGGCTCGTCACATCCTGGGGCTGGAGAAGGTCCCAAGGGTTGGGCTGTTCGCCCATTAAAGTGGCACGCGAGCTGGGTTCAGAACGTCGTGAGACAGTTCGGTCTCTATCTATCGTGGGCGTGGGAGTTTTGAGTGGTGCCGTCACTAGTACGAGAGGACCGTGATGGACAGACCTCCGGTTTACCAGTTGTGCCGCCAGGCGCACCGCTGGGTATCTGAGTCTGGATTGGATAAGCGCTGAAAGCATCTAAGTGCGAAGCCAGCCGCAAGATGAGAACTCCATTGAGGGTCGTCAGAGACGATGACGTTGATAGGATGCAGGTGTAAAGACAGCGATGTCAAAGCCGAGCATTACTAATTGCCCGAACACTTTCTTTAGAAAGTTCATAGTTTCAGCTGTTGACTCCCGATTGAATCGAGAGGGACGGTGGTTCTTTACGATCAAATACAGTTTGCTTGTGTGCAAATACGTCATACCCCATTATCAGGTGGTTATTGCGGTGAGGTCCCACCTCTTCCCATTCCGAACAGAGAAGTTAAGCTCACTTGCGCCGATGGTACTGCAATGCAATGCGGGAGAGTAGGTAGCCGCCTTCTTTTATTTATTTTAACCTCGATTACGTCCTGTAATCGAGGTTTTTTGTTTATTCACCTTCTATTTAACATAATAAAGAGGCTCATATTTCTCGTATTTTTGGCGAACTGTATGATTGCCTGAAAATATGAAAAATATGAGCCTTAAAAAGCGCAACAATTTTGCTCTTTAGGTATAAGTATATTCCATTTTCTCTTGGGTATTAATTCTCCTTGATGAATACCAATTTCTTAGGAATTTTAACCCATTTACGATTTCGCGCAATCTTGATGCTGCTTCCTTCTTTTTGCTGGAGCTCGTAAGTGCCATCTGAGAGTAAAACTAGGTCAGCCACAAGATCTTCGCTTCCATAATCATTAATAATGGAGAGGTGAGCTATCTTGCCATCTACATCCGCATCAGTGATCAGCCATTTTCTGCTATCCAGTCTATCTCCAAAGTAACCAGGCATCTCTCCAAACACTTCCTGCCCCGGAACTTTGAGATTCTTGTGGTAGAAGTCGATGCTCATATAGACGTTCAACTCCTTGTTAGTCAGTTTACCTTTGAATAAAGTACTATCGTTTTGTGCCATGCATACTATGCTGATAAGGCACAATAATGTTATTAAAAATCTTCTTTTCATATATAAAATTCTATTAACTGCACAAAGTTATTCATTTAAATCAAGAAAATATTATTTTTTTTATGATTTTAATGAGATATATTTGTTTTTTTGCAAATATTTACCTATATTTGCGGTGTTTTATTGATATTTATATGGAAAAGAACAGATTATTTCCAGATTATATATTTGAGTCTAGCTGGGAAGTGTGTAACAAAGTTGGTGGTATATACACTGTTTTGTCGACACGAGCTTTGACTCTTACGGAAAAGCTACAGGACCGACTCATATTTATTGGTCCTGATTGTTGGGGAGAGAAGGTAAATCCTTATTTCTCTGAGGATGATACGCTTTATGCGGAGTGGAAAACAGAAGCTCTTAAAGAGGGCTTGAATGTAAAGGTAGGTAGATGGCAAATCCCTGGTGAGCCTGTGGCAGTCTTGGTAGATTTCCAACCTTATTTTGAACAGAAAGACCAAATCTATGGCCAGCTTTGGAATGATTATCAAGTGGATAGTCTTCATGCTTATGGTGATTATGATGAGGCATCCATGTTCTCTTATGCTGCTGCATTGGTTGTAGAAAGTTTCTATAAGCATGTTGTGGGCAAGGGTAAGAAGGTTATTTATCATGGAAATGAATGGATGACCGGTCTTGGCGTGCTCTATGTGAATAAGTATTTGCCAGAAGTTGCTACTGTATTTACTACACATGCTACTAGCATTGGTCGCAGTATTGCAGGTAATAATAAGCCTCTCTATGACTATCTTTTTGCCTATAATGGCGATCAGATGGCACAGGAGCTCAATATGCAGAGCAAACATTCAATTGAAAAGCAAACCGCAAAGTATGTTGATTGCTTTACTACGGTAAGTGATATTACAGCCAATGAGTGTAAGGAACTCTTGGATAAGCCTGTTGACTATGTATTACCTAACGGATTTGATAATAGTTTTGTACCTAAAGCTTCTACATTCACCAAGAAACGTAAGGAGGCAAGAAAGCGTTTGCTCGATGTAGCTAATGCATTGATGGGTACCGACTTGGACGATGATACACTTATTGTTTCCACCAGTGGTCGTTACGAGTTCCGCAACAAGGGCATTGATGTCTATATCGAGGCGATGAACCGTTTGCTTCGCGATAGCAATTTGAAGAAGAATGTTTTGGCATTCATCGATGTACCTGGTTGGGTTGGTGATCCACGTCAGGATCTTCTTGAGCGTTTGGAAAGTGGAAAGAAGTTTGATACTCCACTTGAAGTTCCGGAGATTACCCATTGGTTGCATAATATGAGTCATGACAATGTCTTGGGTATGTTGAAGTACTTCAATATGCATAATAACAAGGAAGACAAGGTTAAGTTGATATTCTTGCCTTGCTATTTGACTGGCGATGATGGTATCATCAACAAGAGTTATTATGATGTCGTTTTGGGTAATGATCTCTGCATCTATCCTTCTTATTATGAGCCATGGGGTTATACTCCATTGGAGGCTGTTGCATTCAAGGTGCCATGTATCACCACCGACTTGGCTGGCTTTGGTCTTTGGGCGAACTCAGAGAAGGGAAGTTATAGCGAGATAGAGGATGGTGTGAAGGTAATCAAGCGTACCGACTACAATTATTCAGAGGTAGCTGATGCTATCAAGGATACTGTAGCCAAGTATTCTGGTATGACCAAGACTCAGGTGAACAAGTGCCGCAAGAATGCCGAGAAACTCTCTGAGAAGGCATTGTGGAAGCATTTCATCGAGTATTATTACGATGCCTATGACTTCGCATTGCGTAAGGCAGAGAATCGTATGAAGCAATAAGAATTCTCTCTCTTAATAGGGAGAAATCACAATATAATTAATGAGATATAAATAGTTTAATATAAATCGAAACACAATGAAAATTAAAGCAGACTATGCTAATGCTCCTCAATGGAAGGAGACTACTATTAAGTCTAGCCTTCCTAAGGAATTGAAGTGCTTGGACGAGATTGCTCACAATATGTGGTGGGCATGGAACTATGAGGGTCGTGACTTGTTTAAGAGTCTCGATGCTGATTTGTACGAGAAATGCAACGCTAACCCAGTATTGCTTTTGGAGCGTTTGAGCTACGATCGTAAGGAGGCTATTGTTAAGGATAAGGAGACAATGGCTAAGGTTAAGAACGTCTACAAGATGTTCCGTGAGTATATGGATGTGAAGCCAAACTCAAAGCGTCCTTCTGTAGCATACTTCTGCATGGAGTATGGTATCAACCAGGTGGTTAAAATCTACTCTGGTGGTCTTGGTATGCTTGCTGGTGACTACTTGAAGGAGGCATCTGATAGCAACGTGGATATGTGTGCCGTTGGTTTCCTCTACAGATATGGTTATTTCAAGCAGTCTTTGAGCATGGATGGTCAGCAGATTGCCAATTATGATGCTCAGAACTTTAATTCTCTTCCATTGGAACGTGTTCTGGATGAGAATGGCAACCCTGTTGTTATTGATGTACCTTATACAAACTATCAGGTTCACGCTTATGTATGGCAGATGAACGTAGGTCGTATCAAGTTGTATCTCCTGGATACAGATAATGATATGAACTCAGAGTTCGACCGTCCTATCACTCACTCACTCTATGGTGGTGACTGGGAGAATCGCTTGAAACAGGAAATCTTGCTTGGTATCGGTGGTATCTTGACTTTGAAGAAACTCGGCATCAAGAAGGAGATTTATCACTGCAATGAGGGTCATGCTGCACTCTGCAACCTGCAGCGTCTCTGCGATTACATCGAGGAGGATGGCTTGAACTTCAACCAGGCTCTCGAGTTGGTTCGCGCTTCTTCTCTCTATACTGTTCATACTCCAGTTCCAGCTGGTCACGACTACTTCGACGAGGCTCTCTTCGGTAAGTACATGGGTGGCTATCCACAGCGCCTTGGTATCTCTTGGGATGAGTTCATCGGTATGGGTCGTGAGAATGCAGACGATCACAACGAGCGTTTCTGTCTCTCTACCTTCGCTTGCAATACTTGTCAGGAGGTTAACGGCGTAAGTAAGCTCCATGGTTGGGTAAGCCAGCAGATGTTCTCTAACATCTGGAAGGGTTACTTCCCAGAGGAGAACCACGTAGGTTATGTAACCAATGGTGTTCACTTCCCAACTTGGACAGCAACAGAGTGGCGTAAGCTCTATGATACATATTTCGACAAGAACTTCATGAACGACCAGAGCAACGAGGAAATCTGGCATGCTATCTACAATGTTTCAGATGCAGAAATCTGGAATACCCGTATGACATTGAAGAAGAAGCTCGTAGCTTACATCCGTGAGAAGTTCACACAGACATGGTTGAAGAACCAGGGTGATCCTGCTCGTGTAGTATCTTTGCTCGAGCGTATCAATCCTAACGCTCTGATGATCGGTTTCTGCCGTCGTTTCGCTACATACAAGCGTGCTCATTTGCTCTTCACCGACTTGGATCGCTTGGCTAAGATTGTTAACGACCCAGAGCATCCAGTATTGTTCTTCTTCTCAGGTAAGGCTCACCCAGCTGATGGTGCTGGTCAGGGCTTGATTAAGAGAATCTTCGAAATCAGCCAGCGTCCTGAGTTCCTTGGCAAGATTATCTTCCTCGAGGACTACGATATGACTTTGGCTCGTCGCCTGGTTTCAGGTGTTGATATCTGGATGAATACTCCTACACGTCCATTGGAGGCTTCTGGTACATCTGGCGAGAAGGCTGAGATGAACGGTGTTGTCAACCTCTCTGTACTTGATGGTTGGTGGGTAGAAGGTTACCGCGAGGGTGCTGGTTGGGCTCTTCCTGAGAAGCGTACATACCAGAACCAGGGTTACCAGGATCAGCTTGATGCTGCTACTATCTACAACCTCTTGGAGAACGACATCATCCCAATGTACTATAACAAGAACAAGGAAGGCTTCAGCAAGGAGTGGATCCAGGTAGTAAAGAACTCTATCGCTACTATCGCTCCTCACTATACTATGAAGCGTCAGTTGGATGACTACTATGATAAGTTCTACAACAAGGAGGCTGCCCGCTTCAAGAAGTTGAGCGCTAACGACAATGCTTTGGCTAAGGAGATTGCACTCTGGAAGGAAAGCGTTGCTGAGCGTTGGGATGGTATCCACGTAGTATCTAAGGATGACAGCAAGTTGATGGCTGCTGAGACAGGTCAGAAGATCAAGGTTCAGTATGTTATCGATGAGCAGGGGTTGAACGATGCAGTAGGCTTGGAGCTTGTTGTATTGAAGGATCAGCCTGAGGATGGCAAGCAGATTTATGCTGTTTATCCATTCAAGATGGTTGGTCATGAGGGCAACAACTTCACATTCGAGGCTGAGATTGAGCCAATCAATGCTGGTTCATTCAAGACAGGCGTTCGTATGTATCCTAAGAATGAGAAGTTGCCACATCGTCAGGACTTCTGCTACGTTAAGTGGTTGGACTAATAGGATAGCGGATTTCTATTCGCATCATATAAATATAATGAATCCTGCATCTCGCATAGAGGTGCAGGATTTTTTTTGTTTCTTTTCTCGGATTAGAAAGAAAACCGGGTATTCTTTGTAATCAGAAAATAGAAGAAGAATCAGAAAATAAACAAAAGAAAAGGAGCCTTCCCGCTCAAGAAGAGTAGGGAAGGCTCCTTTTTTTGTTTATATATAATAATGTGGGAATTATTATACGAGATACTGAGAAGAAATACTCTCGTTGTCCTCTACGCGGCGGATAGTCTCAGCAAACATATCAGCGATGGTGAGCTGCTTAACCTTGTCGCAACGCTTGGTGTAAGGGATTGAATCTGTGAAAACAATCTCCTCGAGAGCAGAATTCTGTACGCGTTCCGAAGCAGGACCACTCATTACGCAGTGAGAAGCACAAGCGCGAACAGTCTTAGCACCAGCCTGCTTCATAATATCAGCAGCCTTTGTGATAGTACCTGCGGTATCAACCATGTCATCGATGATGACTACGTTCTTGTCCTTTACATCACCAATGATCTGCATGCTGGCAACTACATTTGCACGAGCACGAGTCTTGTTGCAAAGTACGAGAGGGCAACCGAAGTACTTGGCATAAGTGTTGGCACGCTTAGAACCGCCTACGTCTGGAGAAGCAATTACCATATCCTCGAGGTGCAAGCTCTGCAGGTATGGCAGGATAACGCCAGAAGCATAGAGGTGATCTACTGGAACATCGAAGAAGCCCTGAATCTGGTCTGCATGGAGGTCCATGGTGATGAGGCGGTCGATTCCGGCAACGCTAAGCAAGTCGGCAACCAATTTAGCACCGATGCTGACACGTGGCTTGTCCTTACGATCCTGACGAGCCCAACCGAAGTAAGGCACAACAGCGATGATGTGGCGAGCTGATGCACGCTTGGCAGCATCGATCATCAAAAGTAACTCCATCAAGTTGTCTGAATTAGGGAAGGTGCTCTGCACGAGGAATACATCGCGACCGCGGATAGATTCCTCGAAAGAAACGCCAAACTCACCATCAGAAAACTTGGTTACTACCAAATTACCCAGTGGGCAACCTAAACTAGCGCAGATTTTCTCTGCAAGGTATCTCGAGTTAGTACCTGAGAATACCAAATAAGAGTTCTTGTCACTCATTTCCTTTAGTGTTTACGTGTATTAATAGTTATGTATTATTCTAGATGATATATATATGAATCATTGCGAACTGGTTTTTAGCTGATAGCTTTTCTCAGTCTTTCGAAATGCTGAATCAGCTCCTTGAAGTCAGTCTCATTATGGATATCAAAGCGGTTCCAGATGTCTCCGCAGATTACCACGCCTCCAAATCCCAGGTCTTTGGCCATTTTGAGATTTTCCAGGCTCATGCCTCCCAGGGCGTATACCTTTTTGTCTATGAGACCAGCCTTTGCAGCCATCTCTAACTGCTGTGTAGAGAATGAGGATTTCTCGTCCTTGAATTCGATGCAGTCGAATATGTTTTTTAGAAAAACATAGTTTGACTTCTTCTTCATCTCCTTCAGCTTTAATAGGTCAGTACAGGTGCGGCTGTATTTGCCCTTGTAGCCATCAGGGACAGGAGCAAGAGGATCATCGATGTGTATTCCCGCCAAGTCGTATTCCTGCTTGAGGTAATAATGGTCGTGAACCGTAACCTTGCGTCGGTAGTCTTCTGGCAATAAAGTGAGCAAGCGCTCAGAGTATATGGGCGATGAACCTGGCTTGAAGAGATGCAGGTTGTCCATCCCCTCGTCGAACAACGAGGTGAGTATTTTATCTTCCTCCACAAAGAATGTGGACTTGGTCATTATTGCTAATTTCATTGTCAAAATGCATTTTATACTGCAAAAGTATTAAAAATTTCGCAATCCTGCAATTATATCGGGATAAAAAGCTATCTTTGCACCATAAAATTAATATTTATCAAGAAATGAGAGTAAATTTATCGACTTTTTGTGAGATTCACACCCCAATTTATGTTTTGGAGGAGGAGAGACTGAGACGCAACCTGAGTCTTATCAAAAGTGTGGCAGAACGTGCCGATGTGGAGATTATTCTTGCCTTCAAGGCTTATGCACTGTGGAAGACTTTTCCGATTTTCAGAGAGTACATTCATTCTACTACGGCGAGTTCTTTGAGTGAGGCGAAACTGGCTTTCGAGAAGTTTGGAAGTCCGGCGCATACATTTTCGCCGGCTTATACGGATTATGAGATTGATGAGATAGCCCGCTGCTCGAGTCATCTTTCGTTCAACTCGCTTTCTCAGTATGAGCGTTATCATGAGCGTGCCCGATTGGCAAATCCGGAAATCAAGTACGGATTGAGAGTGAATCCTGAATATTCTGAAGTGGAAACCTTATTGTATAATCCATGTGCTCCGGGAACCAGATTTGGCGTATCGGCAGATAAGTTGCCGGAAACCTTGCCTTCCGACATAGAGGGATTCCATTGTCATTGCCATTGCGAGAGTGGGGCAGATGTCTTCGAGCGCACATTGGCACATATCGAGGAAAAGTTTGCTAAATGGTTCCCGCAGTTGAAGTGGATTAACTTTGGAGGTGGTCACTTGATGACTCGCAAGGATTATGATGTTTTACACCTTATTAATATATTAAAGGGATTTCATGCCCGTTATCCTCATCTGAAGGTTATCCTGGAGCCTGGTAGTGCCTTTGGATGGCAAACTGGTCCGTTGGTAACCCAGGTAGTAGATGTGGTAGAAGATAAAGGTATCAAGACTGCGATTATTAACGCCAGTTTTACCTGCCACATGCCAGATTGTCTCGAAATGCCATATATGCCGGCAGTGAGAAATGCTGAAACTTTGGAGGTTGAAGACCCGATGAAGGCTCCGGAGGGCGAACATATATATAGAATAGGTGGCAATAGTTGCCTGAGTGGTGACTTCATGGGGTACTGGAAATTCGATCATGAACTGGAAATTGGCGAAAATGTCATCTTTGAAGACATGCTCCACTACACCACAGTGAAGACAAATACCTTTAATGGCATCACTCATCCGGCTATCGGAATCGTACATTTGGACGGAAATTTGGAAATTTTGCGCGAATTTGGATATGAGGACTATCGCGACAGGATGGATTGATGACTGGTTATTTGATGAAGTTTGTCCCTAAAATGGACGAATAATGCTTGAAATACGCCTAAAAATGCACGTTTTTCCTCTAAAATGAAGAAAAATGTGCATTTTTTATAAAAAAAACGCTGAAAAATTTGGTGGGTTCAAAAAAATGTAGTACTTTTGCACTCGCATTCAGAGGAACGCTCCTATGATAGTTAGGAAATAAGCGGAAATAGCTCAGTTGGTAGAGCACAACCTTGCCAAGGTTGGGGTCGCGGGTCCGAGTCCCGTTTTCCGCTCGAACATTTTGGACAACATGTCATTCTGTATTAGGTATGGAATTTCAAGACAATGGAGAGGTGGCGGAATTGGTAGACGCGCTACTTTGAGGGGGTAGTGACAATTGTGTCGTGGGAGTTCGAGTCTCCTCCTCTTCACTTCTTGAAGTTGTACAAGCGGAAATAGCTCAGTTGGTAGAGCACAACCTTGCCAAGGTTGGGGTCGCGGGTCCGAGTCCCGTTTTCCGCTCCATTCTTTTACATATCTAGTTAGAAGGGTGTGTATTTTTGAGCCCAAGTGGCGGAATTGGTAGACGCGCACGTTTCAGGTGCGTGTGTTTCACAACGTGCAGGTTCGAGTCCTGTCTTGGGCACTGATGTTCAAAATGGCATCTAAATGTTGGAGAGGTGGCGGAATTGGTAGACGCGCTACTTTGAGGGGGTAGTGACAATTGTGTCGTGGGAGTTCGAGTCTCCTCCTCTTCACCATTTTCATTATTTTTGTTAGGCGGAAATAGCTCAGTTGGTAGAGCACAACCTTGCCAAGGTTGGGGTCGCGGGTCCGAGTCCCGTTTTCCGCTCTATTTTATTTGAAAATAGAGAAACATACCTATTATGAATTTATATTTAAGATATTTCGATCAGGAGACATTAGTAAATAATGTCGATGAAGCAATAGATTTTTTGAAAGGTATCCCGGAAATTGGTATGGATGCTGAGCTGGAGGCTGATATTAGAGATTACGCCGCTAGCGATGTTTGCTATCCTAAACGTTATAAAGTTCGTCCTCGTATTTATTTCATTGTTATCAAGACGGCTGCTGCTACGATGCAGGATTTCAAGGATAAGAAGGCCTTGCGTTCGTCTGCGCCTGCAGAACGCCAGGAGAATCCTGTGATGCTGAATCTTACACAGGAGTTGGCTGGCTGGTACGAGGGATCTTTGGATTTCAAGCGTGTTGTGATGGTGCCTGCTACGGGAAAGTTTGAATACCGAGATACTCACTTCGTGGCTCATGTCAAGGCTATGTCGGGGTTGGATTGCTACACTCGTATTGTAGAGCACTTGAAGGAGAGAGTTGACTCTCGTAGTCAGTTCCCTTCAGCTAAGGGTAAGAATTTCCATTTCCGCTATCTGGGAATGTGGAAGTAAAAAGATAATTATTAGAAAACTATGAATAAGGTAATGTTGATTGGTAATGTGGGCAAGGAACCTGTTGTGCATTATTATGATGCAGATCAGGCGGTAGCTCAAGTGTCTTTTGCGACAACGGAGAAAGGTTACACCCTGGCTAATGGTATGCAAGTACCAGATCATACCGATTGGCATAACCTCGTGTTCTTCCGTGGTCTTGCAAAGGTGGTGGAGAAGTATGTACACAAGGGCGACCGACTCTATGTGGAAGGCCGGATCCGCTATCGACTCTATGATGACAAGCAGGGTAAGCGACATAATATCACCGAGATATACGTTGATAATATGGAGATGCTGACCTCGCGGTCGGGAGCTTCAGCTCCAACTTCAGCTCCTGCTTCATCTTCAACCCCATCTCCTGCAGAGACTACTGAGAACAAAGATTTACCATTTTAAATTTTAAGCTCAGAAATTGGATATATCGACCATAACGGATGCTTTTAGTGATGTGCTGCTCTTGCAGCCATCTACTGGTGTTTTTGTAGCTGCTATATTGGCAGCTATCCTGCTTGGTATGTCAGCTTTTGCCAGTGGTTCCGAAATCGCTTTTTTTAGTTTATCACCAGCTGATATTGCGGAACTGGAGGACGAAAAAACTGACTGTGACAAGAAAATTCAGATGTTGCGTGAGGATTCAGAACGTACATTGGCTACCATTCTGATAACCAATAACTTTGTGAATGTCACCATTATCATGCTCCTCAACTATGTTTTTGCCGGAATCGTGGAGTTTGGTCCTAAAGCTTATTGGCTTCAGTTCCTTATTATCACGGTAATCCTTACATTCTTGCTTTTGCTCTTCGGAGAGATCATGCCTAAGGTTTATGCCCGACAGGATCCTCTCAAGTTTTGCCGTAGATGTGTGGGCGGCATTATGTTTGCACGCAAGGTGTTCTGGGCATTGGAGAATGTACTGCTGAAGAGTGGAATCGTTGCTGAAAAGATTATACAGAAAGAAAACCATGTCCTGAGTGTGGATGATTTGGAACAGGCTCTGGAACTCACCGACAAGGAAGATATCAAGGACGAACAGAATATGCTGAAGGGTATCATCCGATTTGGTGATGAAACAGCCAAGGAGGTGATGACCACCCGTCAGAACATCGTTGACCTGGATATTCGCAGCACCTATCCTGAGGTGTTGAAGTGTATTGTAGAGAACAACTACAGTCGTATTCCGGTATATCAGGATAATACGGATAATATTCGTGGTGTATTGTATATCAAAGACTTATTACCACATCTTTCAAAGGCATCCAACTTCCGTTGGCAGAGTCTGATCCGTCCTCCTTACTTCGTTCCTGAAACCAAGAAGATAGATGATCTGCTTCGCGAGTTCCAGGAGAATAAGGTTCATATCGCCATTGTGGTAGATGAGTTTGGCGGTACTTCCGGTATCGTAACCCTGGAGGATATCCTGGAGGAAATCGTTGGCGAGATCAATGATGAATATGATGAGGAGGAGAAGTTCTATTCGAAATTAAATTATAATACATTTATCTTCGAAGGCAAGACCTTGCTTTCAGACTTCTGCAAGATTCTGAATGTAGATGATGAAGAGTTTGAGGAGGTTGAGGGCGATGCAGATTCCCTGGCAGGTCTGCTCTTGGAAATCAAGGGTGATTTCCCAAGCATGCACGAGAAGATAGATTATAAGAATTATACTTTCGAGGTGATGAATATCGAGGAGCGCCGCATCAGCAAGATTAAGGTGACGGTACATCCGGTAAGAAACGAAGAGGAGAATTCCTCCAAGTAATTCCTCCTCCTTATATTTGTAATATTTTGATTATATAGTATGGCAGTTGTCAATATACGAGAAGTTTATCCGGGAGTGAGTCTCGGCTTATGGCAGATGGATGAGACTGTAGAACAGTTGTTTGAAGCATATCCTCTTCTGCAGGCTTACCGTTCCCAGATGGAAGAGAAATATAAGAACGATGGCAGGAAACAGGAGTTTCTTGCCATTCGTGCATTAATGTATGAGATGCTCAAGACGAACGGGGCTTCCAAGGGCTTGCTTTCTCATGCAGGTGACATTACCCACAACGAGGCTGGCAAGCCATTGTTCCGTGGTTATCATATCAGCGTTTCGCATACCAAGGGTTATGCTGCGCTTATCCTTTCCAAGAATCAGGAAGTGGCGGTAGATATCGAATACTTCAGCGATAGGGTAGAGCGCATCGCTTCCAAATTCCTGCGAAAGGATGAGAAGGCGGAAGATCTGGATGCCAAGCTGGTGCATTGGTGTGCCAAGGAAACGGTCTTCAAGTTATTCTCAGAGGAAAAACTGATGTTTGAGGATATGCGGGTAAAGCCATTTGATACGATGGCAGACTGGTCGTGTGATGTGGAGAATCTCAAGAGCAGAAAGACGGCGCATGTGGATTTCGAATTAACCATGGAGTTTGTTCTTACCTATGCTGCGTTGTAGTATCCTGACCATCTTCCTGGCATTCAGTCTGTTGGCTGGAGCACAGGATTGGAAAGTAGTGAGAGAGAATTCCCAGAAGGCTTTTCCTAAGACAGTGGCTGCGGGTAACTACAGTGGCATTGCTCATCTGCATGATGATATCTATGCGGTGGTAAGCGACAAGTCGGATAGTGCTCTGTATTTCAACTTCCGAATTCAGGTGAATCCCAAGACCGGCGAACTGGAACAGGTAGAGAACCTTGGGTTTATCGAGAGAACAGATGGAACTCTGAACGACGGTAAGCCTTGGCAAGGGCAGGAGAAAGGCTTTGACCACGAAGCCGTCGTGAAGGTTTCTGATTCTACCTTGGTGATAGCAAGCGAAGGATATTGCCGTTTAAAGGAGTATCCTATTCTGCCTATTTCGGCGGATGCTGCCAAGGTTGGCTATCCGCAGAACCTTTGGGAAAGCAGATGGCCTTCTTCTGAATTTTATCCTAATTATAATTTTGAGTCTCTGGCTTTTGATTCCGTCCATCAGTATCTCTGGACAATACCTGAGAGCACGCTTCGCAAGGACGGACAGCCTGCTACTCCTCAAAACGGATTGGCCAATCAGCTTCGTTTGATGAGGCTTGATTGGGGAAAGATGAAGGAAGATAGTAACAAGGAAGAGTATAGCGAGCAAGTGAATAGCAAGAAAGACTCTCGTTATATGATGACCTATGCCTATCAGATGGATCAACCTTCTACCCATAAGAAAGCAGATATCTATGTGATGGGTGTGAGTGAGCTTTGTGCCTTGCCCGATGGACAGCTTCTGGTTCTGGAGCGTGAGGCATTTATTCCTAAGATCAAGATAGGTGCTTTCTGCAAGTGTAAGCTCTATCAGATTAATCCTTTGAATTCTGAGAATTTTTCTATGAAAGAGAATATTTCATCAGATACTCCTTTCTTGAAGAAGAAATTGCTCACGGAATGGAAAACCGGCTTGTCTCTTTCCAAGCGTTCCTTTGCCAATTACGAAGGCATGTGTCTGGGACCCAAGCTGGAAAATGGTTCCCAGGTTGTCATCCTGCTGTCTGATTCGCAGGATCAATACGCTGGAGTATTGAAAGACTGGTTCAAGACGATTGTCATCAGAAAGGAATAAAGTTGTTATGTTGTAATCCTCAATCTCGTCCATAACCATCTAGGAATGAGTCGCCAGAGGAAGACGAGGATATCATATCTCCAGTCTATCACCTTAACTTCCTTTCCGTTTTCGATGGCATTCACGATATGCTTTGCCACATCTTCCGGTTTGAGCTGCAGTGGATAACTGCTGCCTGCGATGAGGTCGGTCTTTACGAAACCTGGTCGGATATCTGTGATGGCGATGCGGAGATGACGCATCCGTGCCTGCTGCGACAGGCATTCCAGATAATGGTTCTGGAATCGCTTGGTGGCAGAGTAGGCAGGGGCTGCACCGAGACCTTTGGTCCCGGCGATGGAAGTGATGCAGGCAATGCGGAAATTCTGATAGGCATGGTTTGACTTCTTCTTACTTTCAGGAACAGAAAGCTTACTCTTATTGGTTGGAGTAGAAGACTGGGCGGCAAACCAGTTGAATGCCGTATCCACCATTCTTGTGAATCCCAAGCCGTTTGTTTCCACGGTCTTCAATTCCTTTTCTATATCCAGCGTATTATTCTGCCAGCCAATGCCGGAACTGTGGAAGTAGAGATCCATGCCTCCCAACTTATCGATGAGTTCGAGAAGTTGGGCAGGAGCATCGGTAGAAGTTACGTCTATTTGCTGATAGCAGGTAATGCCGCCCTGCGAAATCAGAGCCTGCAATCTTTCGATTCTTCTTCCGGCTATTCCTACCTGCCATCCTTTTGCTGCAAGCAGTTTCGCCACTTCCATTCCGATGCCCGATGTGGCACCCATTACAATTGCTTTCTTTGCCATATAGTCCTATTATTATATAAGGTGAAGTCTTGATATTCCTATTTTATAAAGGTGAAGTTTTGTCTAACTCTATCTAAATATCTAAATTACGTTTACTCTTCAGCAAGTCTTCCGCCTTCTTCACGCTTCCTGCTTTCAGTATCAGTTGCTTCACTTTCTCGTAATCCGTATATTCCGGATTGCGTTCCATGAAGATGCGGCAGGCGCGGTCGATGAGTTTATGATTGATAAGCTTGGCGTTCACCATCTTGTTGCCTTCCACCCGTCCTTGTCTTATCTGAAGAGAAGTACTGATCATATCCAGAATCATCTTCTGCGATGAACCGGCTTTCATGCGGGTACTTCCTGTCACGAATTCCGGTCCCGTGATTACTTCTACGGGATAATCGGCAGCCTGGGCGATGGGAGCGTGGGGATTGTTGACGATGCACCCCGTAGGAATGCCTTCCTCCTTGCAATGTTTCAGGATGGCGAGCACGAAGGGAGTAGTGCCGCTTGCCGAGAAGCCCAGCACGAAATCACGCTTTGAGATATGCTTGTCGCAGAGCTGATGCCAGCCATTCTCCAGGTCGTCTTCTCTTGATTCCCTGGTTTGGGTAAGGCAGCCGATGCCTCCCGGGAAAATGGCCTGTATCTGTGAACCGTCGATGCCATAAGTGTTCTGCACCTCGATGGTATCGAGTGTAGCCAGTCTTCCGCCTGTTCCGCAACCGGCATAGAAGAGTCTTCCACCCTTCTTCAGCTGCACTTCGATGGCGGAAATCAGTTGGTTAATGGCAGGCAATGCTTGTTCTATTGCCACAGCCACCTTCTTGTTTTCAGCATTGATATGGGCGGTGAGTTCTTCCACGCTCATCTTTTCCAGATGTTCGTAGAGCGAGCTTTGCTCAGTTATTCTTTTATCTACTTTGTTTGACATATTACCAAAATCTTTAGATTGTAGAATGTCTTGGAGTATCCTATGTATAATTGCTGATCATATTTTATAGCCATCGTTCTCTTCTTTCTGTTTAGCGATACAAAGGTAATCTTTTATTCTTAAACTACCAAATAAAAATGGCACTAATATGGATGAGTGGTGTTATTGATATAGATCGACCACTCTACCATCTCTTCAAATTCGGTCTGATGACTATAGCTTGGTTTTCTTAAGCGGGTGCAAAGGTACTACTTTTTTGAATCCACCCAATTTTAGGGGGATAAATTTGCTGAAAATATTTAAGGTAGATAATAAATCTCCTTTCACGGAATGCGGATTGCGTTGAAAATGAGAGAGTTAAGTGTGAAAGGAAAAACTTCTTTATTTTGAGATGATAATTGATGGCTAAGCTTAAATTTGGCGATGTGCCTTGCTTTTTATGAGTATGGTATAGGTGGGGCAAGGATCTGGTATAGTCAATAATAGATGTTTTGATAATGAATAATGAGCGTCTTGATAGTGAATAGCAGGTATTTTGATAATGAATAGTGGGTGTCTTTGTTATGAATGTTGGGATGAAGCATAGTAACTAGAAGGATGAGGGATAGATATTGGCAGGCGAAAAGAGGCGATTTATCGGCTGGATGACTAAGGTCGTCTATATGGATGACTCGGGTCATCTATATGGCTCACTCCCGTCATCTATATGGATGACCCGGGTCATCCGATACAAAGAAGCCTTTTCTATTCCTTTTGTGATAGTTGCTTTCTCCTTTAGACTAAGTTGCCTTCTCCTTATATTAATAGTCCTTTCGGCTGATTATTATTGTTGTTTCAGCTCAAGGTAAATGGTGCGGTGGTAAGCGCAGTTGGTTCTTTTGTCGTTTCCCCTGATTGCAGTAGTTCTATTGGAGTGCAGAATTCTCCTTTCACACTTAAGTAACTGATTATGAGTATACTATGATAATTGTGAAAGGAGAATGGAATTTTAATTGCTGTTTTGTTTGCAGGCATCTAAAGAAGAAAAAAGCATGATTTAATAGAAGTTTTTCGATGAAAGATGCGCTCGTTTCAATAAATTGTTGTATCTTTGCAAATGGATTTGGCTACAGCCATTTCCAAGACATCGTTGGTAAACAAAAGCATTCGCTATTATTTCGCGTTCAGCCAAAAGCCTCGGAAACTTATTGGAAATAACGTAACAAGGAATAATTGTGATAAGGCATTCGGTATGGGGTGCCTTAATCAACCGTATATTTAGCAATGCATCTACGCCATAGGCGTGGTGCATTCTTATGGGTTGATTGAGGTTTCCATTCCGAGGCTGCCTCATAGCTGAACGCAATAAGAGCATCACGCCCTTTTTGCGTCTTGGCGTGATTGATAGTTGTATGCACTTATTGTATCGTATAACTAACAATCAAGCATTATGGCAAACAAGAATTTGAATGCCGCTAAGGTGGCAAAGAAAGATGAATTCTATACTCAGCTTTCTGATATAGAACGAGAGTTGCAACATTATTGGAAGCACTTCCGTGGAAAGGTGGTGCTCTGCAACTGTGACGACCCTTACGAAAGCAACTTTTTCAAGTATTTCGCTCTTCGATTCAATCAGTTAGGATTAAAGAAACTTATCTGCACCTGTTACAATGGTTCGCCTGTAACAGGCAATGAGCTGGCAATTCATTTCGATGGCTTCGATGATGACGAACCAAAGAAGATTGCCTATAAGGTGGAGATTACGGAAGTGAAAGACGAGAATGGCGATGGGGCTGTCGATTTATCAGATGTTCAATATCTCTTGAAGAGTGACAGGAATGTATTGTCGATTTTAAAGACAGGTGATTTCCGTTCGCAGGAATGTATAGAATTATTAAAAGAAGCTGATATTGTCGTTACCAATCCTCCTTTCTCTTTGTTTCGTGAGTATATTGGACAGTTGATGGAGTATAAGAAAAAGTTCTTGATAATTGGTAGTCAAAAATCAATAGGTTGTAAGGAGATTTTTCCTTTATTTCAAGAAAATAAAATTTGGTGGGGATATGGTTTTAAAGGAGCCGCTGCTCATTTCTTTTCTCCTTATGAAGATACGGCTACGGCTGGAGACCACAAAAAGGATATGATTCGGGTTTCTGGTGTTACTTGGTTTACAAATTTAGAAATACCAAAACGTAGTGAAGAAATGGATTTAGTATGCCGATATTCTCCAGATGAATACCCTCGTTATGAAAATTATAATGCAATAGAGGTTGGAAAAACTACAGACATTCCATTTGATTATCCCGGAATTATGGGCGTACCTATTACTTTTTTGGATAAGTATTGTCCAGACCAATTTGATATAGTTGGCTCTAATAGCAGTACAGATTTATGTAAAATGTTAGGTGTGCAACCTTTGGGGCAGGATTGGATAAATCGGTATAGAGCGGCAGGTGGTACTGGGCACAATACAGCAAATATGGTAAGAATCGTATATAATGACAAAAGTGGCAAGCCAAAAGTCGCTTTCCAAAGAATATTCATCCGTAACAAACATCCGCAAGCATCATGTTAAAGATAGAAGAAATGAAAATAACCGTTGGCGAAATCACCAAGGGTTACATTAATAATGACGAACAAGGAGTAAGAGGATATAATGGCCTCTTGGATATTCGTCCACCTTATCAGCGTGAGTTCATTTATAATGAGCAAGAGCAATGTGCAGTTATTAATACCGTCTTGCATAATTATCCCCTCAATATCATGTATTGGGTAAAAAGGAGCAATGATGCAGAATGCCCATACGAGGTGATGGATGGTCAACAGCGTACTTTGTCTCTATGTGAGTATGTGGCAGGAAAGTTCTCTTTTGATTTCAAGAACTTCTTCAATCAACCTGCAGATATTCGGAAGAAGATTCTCGACTATAAATTGACCGTTTATGTCTGCGAGGGAGAAGAATCGGAGAAGTTGGAATGGTTCAAGACTATAAATATTGCCGGTAAGCCTTTGAATGAGCAAGAAATAAGGAATGCCGTCTATGCAGGCCCATTTGTGAGCGATGCCAAGAAGCATTTCTCCAAGACCAATTGTGCTGCATATCGTTTGGGTAAAGACTTGGTGAATGGTTCGCCTATTCGCCAAGACTTTTTCAAGAAAGCCTTGGAGTGGATGGCAGACCACGAAACTCGCAATGGCAAACCTCAGTCTGCCGTTGGTTATATGAGCCTACATCAGCATGACATCAATGCCATGCCTCTATGGACTTATTTCCAGAGCGTATTGCGTTGGGCTATGGATACCTTCAACATGAAGAAATTTAAGAAAATCATGAAGGGCTTGGATTGGGCAAAATTCTATGACGAATATCATGAGAAGGTACTCGATATCAAGGCGATGGAAAAGCAGATCATCGACTTGATAGGAGATGATGAAATCCAAAAACAGCAAGGCATCATCCCGTATGTTTTGACAGGTGATGAGCATTACCTCGACCTCCGTGCTTTTCCCGACAAGATAAAGCTTGCCGTATGGGAAAAGCAGAACCATAAATGTGCCATTTGCGGCAAAGAGTTCGATTACCAATTCATGGAGGGCGACCATATTACGTCTTGGCGTGAAGGTGGAAGAACAGAGGTTAAGAATTGCCAGATGCTTTGCAGAGAATGCAACCGAAGAAAAGGTAGTAAGTAACGATCTCTAATACAAATATCCTTCACCATAAATCTTTGATTTCGTTGAATATCAAAGGCTTATGGTAAGGGATGTCTTTATTTGTTATATCATTTTATCCATCAATCCAAATGCTTAAAGCTTTTGATAGCTTGAACTCTGGCAGTTGTGCTATGATGCAACGACGCAAGAATTTGAATACTCCGTTATAACATTCCATTATTATCTTGCCATCCAAACTCAAAATGGCATAAGTATTATAGATTGGTACTTCGTGGTTCCAACTACCATTTACCCGATGGTAGTCATTATCGCTTCCTATTTGATAAGTTTGGAAGCTTTTCTTGCTTAGTAAAGCTAAGCGAGATGAAGTGTTAGGAATACTATTAAGTTCTTCCAATACATCAGGAGCATCATAGTTGTTGCCATCTTGGTAACGCAATTGATAGAACTTCTCCAAGAAAGGGATGAACTCTTTGTCTAACAACTTTTCGTCAAGTGTGTAAACATAATAATCCTCTGTTTCTTGGCGAACGTAAATGTCTTCAAGGTGATACTCTTTTTCTATCTCCTTGAAAATGTCTTCGAGTGGCATCTCGTCAAGATGCTTCGATATTTCTTCCTTTCCAATGGCTGTTTTTATCTTCAGCCCGATTGCTAAATAACATCCCATGATTTTGTATTTTTAAGTTGTGTTAATAAGATAAAGTTGTCACCTTGTCATATTGCAATTCCTTCCTTATTTACGTTATGATTGAATAAGGTATAATGGTTCTTCTCCCATTCTTTTTGGGAGAAGAGTACAGGGTTGATGATTTCATCAATATCCCAGCCTAATTCTCTTAGTGGATAAGAGTACTTATCGTAATCTTGAAGCGTAACTTTTGGTTTGTCTAGAAGAATCAATACATCCCAATCACTTCCTTCATGTTCTGTACCTCTAGCGTGGGAACCAAACAAGATAGCTTTTGCATGAGGATCAATCTCATGCAATCTATTGTGCATTGCTTCTATAATTCGTTTCTTCTCCATATCTATCAATATTAATATATATGCTGCAAAAATACGAGTTTTCTTTCTAATCACCAAATTTTTAACATAAAATTCTGTCTAATATCTTAAAATAAGTGTTTGGTGAGTTTTTTATATCTATGGTATCTGTGGCTTTATCTGCTTTCATGGTTAATTATCTGTAAATAAACAATCCAATAGAATTGTAATCAAATAAAAATATGTACTTTTGTATCCGAATAGCGTATTTAAAAAGAGATCCGATGGCTTGATGAATCGGAGAACAGATAGAAAGAGTAATATTCAGAATAGCTTATGAATAAAGAAAAAGACGATTTCTTCCTCCATTCCAACGAGGTGAATCATATCAACAGAGAAGATTACGATAAGATTGAATTATTGGTGAATGCGGCAAAGGCCTTTGCCCGCAGCACCTACCAGTGTGTCTATATCATCGACTATTTTCATCAGGACTTCATCTATGCATCAGACAACCTCGCTTATCTCTGCGGATTGGAACCGGAGCAGTTGATGGAGGCTGGTTATCAGATGTATATCGACCATGTTCCGGATGCCGACCTGCAGATGCTGCTCGAAGTGAACAAGAAAGGTTTTGATCTTTTCAATGAATTGCCTGTGGGCGACCGTCTGGACTATACCATCTCGTACGACTTTCATCTTACCAATGGCAGGCATAGCCGATTGATTCATCATCACCTTACTCCGATACTTCTTTCTGATGATGGAAGAATCTGGCTTGCCCTCTGCACCGTATCATTGGCAGCAACCGATGAACCGGGACATATCATCATGCAGAAGAATGGTGAGCGTAGCTATTTTGAATATTCCACATTGCGCCACAAGTGGGAAAAGAAAGAAGGCATAACCTTGAGCGAGACAGAGAGAGATGTTTTGAGATTGTCTGCCCAAGGTTACACGATGAATGATATTGCCGACCGACTATGCAAGTCGGTGGATACGATAAAGGCTTGCAAGCGCAACCTTTTCGCCAAGATGGGCGTGAAGAACATTGCCGAAGCGCTGTTTCATGCCACAAACTATCAGATGATATAATCGCAATCATATCTCTTCCAACAAAGGCGAGAGATAGAACTTGGGGAAGTATTTCACCTCCTTGCCTTCCAAAAGGTTTACGAGGATGTTGGCACAATAGCCAGCGGCAATGTATGCCCCGATGCCCAGTTGCGGGAAAGACTCCTTGGAATAGTGCCTGATGGCTTCATCTATCCAAGGTACAGGCATCTGCCAGAACATACCGTACTGCGAGATATACTTGCCCAGTGAGCTCCGGAAATCATCCGTTCCTTTTTTCATTACTTCGCTGAATGGATAGCCTTTCGGTTTCTCTACAGCGAGAAAGGCAGCCTTGCCAAGATTGACGGCATGGATAACTGTAATGCCCCGTTCCTTGCATTTCTCATCGAAAGCGAAAGAGGCTTCGTTGTCATGCAAGGTTGCGTTCACCGCATACCGGATGCCCGACAAGTCGTATGCATCCACATCTTCCATCGTCAGCGTATCCTTTTCTATGCGATAGATTTGAAATCTATCTTCCTGCCGAGAGCTTTTATGGAAGTCATGGTGCAAGGCACAGGAAGCTATCAAGCCTCCCATGTCTGCGCCACTAATCAACAATTTTATTGGGTTGTTCATTTATAGAGAGATTTTTTGTCATTACACCATTACCGGATGCTGCAGATAGACAGATTACATTCTGTTCTTCTGACTTTCTCCAGCACCCGTACCCTTATATTTGCTTCTTGTAGTGTTGAACTTATATCGTACAGTAAGCGACACTTTGCTTGTTGACAGTCCATCATACACCATTTCCTTTATTTTGCCAAAATGAGCAATCATATGGCTATCGTTTGTCCCGAACAAATCATAGATGAAGAGCTGAAACGACAAACGATCCTTCAAGAAAGCCTTATACGCGGAAACATTCATGCAAAACATTGGCTTGTACAGATACTGGTTCTTCTCATGGCCTTTCGTGATATACGACATCATCCACGTAAACATTCCTAATTTGGTGTTGAGGGTGTTGTCAAAACGGAATGAAGCCATTGGCTTATTGAGCGATTTCCCATCGTGCGTCTCCATATCAAACCATTGCTTGTCAATGGATGCGGTAAACGAAGGATACCAAATGCCAAACGAAGGGCGCAAGTTGATGGATGCCTCTACGTCATTATACGAATTCCCATTCACAGGCTTCATCAAGCCTATTGCAGGATTATCCTTATAAGTCTCCACTGTGGATATAATCGGATTGGAAGTATGGCTGTAGGTCATGTCGAATGTCAACCATTTGTAAGCCAACTCGTAGTTGAGATTTCTACTTATCTGAGATACCAGAAATGGATTTCCCGTTTCATACGTGTATCGGTTATCATACTGAATGCCACTGCGTAAATTATGATAGGAAGGACGATTAATGTCGGCTGCATAGCTCAGCTGCATCTGTACCTTGCCCACAGGCATCGATAAGCTGAGCGATGGGAACCAATTGCCATACGACTTGCTTTGCCCAGGCACATACTTGCCATATTCATAGTAATTGAAGTCGATGTACTCGTATCTCATACCTGCCTCCAAACTCAGATTACCGAAATCTCTTGAATAGGTCAAGAATGAGGATGTCATGCTTTCTGTAATACGGCTGTCGTCATCCGATACCAAGTTGGTTGGCACAACCTGATACTTTGAGGTACGATGGGTATTGGAATATTCACCACCCAAAGACAGATTTCCTCCTAATAATGGGTAAGAAAGCACCAGCTTGGAAGCGAGCAGATGATAGTCCTTGTTAGTCAAGCTATGAGCCGTTTGGCTTTGTGCATTCATCTCCACTTCCTGGTATTGCTCTTTGGTAACATCGTTCTGGTATTCCTTCGACCATAGCCAGTCGGTATTGAAATCGATGCTGAGCTTACCAATCTTTCCTACATAGTAAATATTGCTTGAAAGATTATTCTTCTGCCAAAAGAAATCAGCATGACTATCAGAACTTTCAGACAATTCTTCGTTTTGCAATATCAAAGAACTCATATCGCCGTTCCATGTTTGTTTAGGATTTCTAAGAAAACCAAAGTTGGCGCCTATCGAGTTGTTGGCATCCAACTGATAGCTGGCATCCAAGCGGAAGTTCATGGCTTCGAGAATACCTACTTGTCTGATTTCACTCTTCTGGTTCCAAGCCTTGTCAAGATAAGTCTTCTGCTGCAAGTCTTTGTTGTCGGGTTGATATTGTCTTGCCCCAAAGGCGTATGCGCCCAGCTCCAAGCCATTCTTGCGATAGCTCATATTCAATCGGCTATATCCACCTAAGTTTTTCTTTTCATCATATTCACCTGCGGTTGAGGCATCAAATCCGAAGCCCTCGCCTTGTATCTTCTTAGTTGTGATACGGATGACCGCCTTGGTGCTGGCTGCGTAACGAGCACCAGGGTTAGTGATGACTTCCACCGACTTGATGTTGTCGGAATGCAAACGGTCCAGCTCGCTCTTGTCTCTCATCTGTCGTCCATTGATATAGATAACAGGCTCACCGCGACCGAATATCTTGATGCTGCCATTCTGGGCAGAAACGTTAGGGATGCGGTCGAGCAGGTTCTCCATGGTTCCTGCCTTCTCAAGTACGGATCCGACAACGGTTGTCGTCATTCCGCCATTCTTCAGGATAGTCTTAGGCAGGGATGACTTCACGACAACTTCGCCGAGCATCTTACTGTCTTCTTCCATCTTGATAATGCCCACATTCTCGCCAGTGCAATCCATGCAGATAGTCTTATAACCTACGGATGTCACCTTGATGATTCCGCTGTTGCAGGAAGAGTCGATGGCAAAGCTGCCATCCTCTCCACTCACAGCACCCTTGACGAAAGCTGAGTCAGTTCTATTCAATAATACTACATTGGCAAACGCCAAAGGTTCTCCCTTGGTATTCATCACCTTGCCGGTGATATTCTGCGCCATCATCGGAGTCATAGCCGAGAGGCACAACGCTGTGGTAAAAATTACTTTTTCCTTCATATTGCTACAGTTTTGCTTGATTCATTTATTTTCTGCTGCAAAAGTATAGCTTTATAGGAAAAAGCCTTTGACACAAAAGTGTATTTCTCAAGAGTGCGGCTTAAGAATTACACTTTTGTGTATAAAAAGAAAGGATAAATAGCGTTTGGTGATAGGGGATAAATAAGGTAAAAGCATTTTTTATCTTATGCTTTTTCGATTATCCAATTTTCGATATTCCCAGTTTTACTGTCGAAGTTGATGCCGACCTTGGTCATTGGCTTGCCGCTTAGCGCAAATCGTTTGTGATAGTTCTTCAGGTTGATTTGCCGCATTGCAGACTTCGCACTCCTGTCCAACTTAATCTCCAACAGGAAAAGGTCTGTATGGGTGAGCAATACGATGTCAACTCTGCCGTTGGGTGTATGAACTTCAACGTCCACCTGATAGTCTGTAAGCAGAGAGAATATGATGAAGAGCATTTGCTGGTAATGTCCCTCATAATGAGCGTTGTTGCAGTAAGGAACGGTTCCCAGAAATGTCTGGAGTAAGGTTAATGCCTCCTCCATATTCTGCTTATCCAATGCCTGTGCGATACGACGGGCAGTATTGGTTGTTGCAAGTGTATTTTGTGTGACGTATGATGGAATCAGTGCCTTGGTCAGTCCCATTTTCACCTCCTTGTTAGGAACATCAAGAACGTAATAGTTGTAGTCTTCATGATATTCCTTGATTGTGATATATCCACTTTGGTAAAGCAGCGGCATGATGGTTGGCATATTCTCCGTAGGAGCATCAAACTCACTGGCATCAGCCTCCACTCGGGTGATGATATCTGTAGGAACTACCTGATATTTGCGCATCATATTGATGAGATAAGTTGGAGTGCCGGAAGTAAACCAATAGGATCCGAACTTGTTTTCAGCAAAGCAATTCAGCAGGCTATATGGATTGAAGATATCGGGTGAGAATCTTGTAAAATGATAGCCGTCATAATTCTCTTTTAACTTGTCGATGACTTGTTCTTTCGTTATGTTTCTTCTTCGGGCAAGTTCGTCAATATCTTCCGACATCTGCATCAGAAGTTCTTCTTTGGTGATGCCACAGATACCAGCATAATCATCATTCATGGATATGTTGGTGATGTTGTTCAGTTCGCTGAAGATGCTGACTTGCGAGAACTTGGTGATGCCCGTCAGGAAGACAAAGCGCAGTTTAGCTTCGCTGTATTTCAAAGGACTGAAGAAGTTGCGCATGATATTGCGTAAGGTATCCAATTGTTCTTGCTCGTGAGCCACATCCAGCATGGGTGCATCATATTCATCAATAAGTACGACTACCTGTTTTCCGGATTTCTCGTATGCAGTATTGATCAGTTCTGTCAATCGGTTATTGGCATCAATTTGTGGCTGTGTGATACCCCATATCTTCTCTTCTGTTTCCAGAATGAATGCGAGATATCTCTCCAGCTGTTCTTTATTCATGTGTTTGCCTCCGCTCAAATCAAAGTGGAGCACAGGATATTCTGTCCACTCCTTTTCCAGCTTTTCGATGGCAAGACCATTGAATAAGTCTTTCTTGCCTTCAAAGTAACTCTGGAGGGTGGTGAGAAATAGGGATTTTCCAAAGCGGCGTGGACGTCCCAAGAAGAAATAGGTACCGCTGGTGTGAGTCAGGCGGTAAACGTATTCCGTCTTGTCGATATAGAGCTTGTTTTCCTTGCGGATTCGCTCGAAAGTCTGTATGCCTAATGGATATAACTTAAGTGCCATAATCTTCGATGTTTATATTTCCACCGCAAATTTACAATTAATATTTGATATATGCAAATAATCAAGCGCTTTTATGTTCTTTAACGATTTTTCGTGCAGTATTCATGCTGGTTTCATATCTATATATAGATAAATTGTGCAAAATAATATACTCATGGATTCAAATATACAAACTTTAGTATTTAAAGCAAAACAAGGAGATAATAGTGCTTTCAGCACATTGTATCAGATATATTATCCTAAAATGAAAGGTATATGTATCAATATTCTTAAAGAGGACAAGGATGTCATTGATGACCTTGTCCAAGATGCATTTATACTAGCGCTTGTATCTTTGAAAGATTTGAAGAATCCTAACAGATTCGGTCAATGGCTTACAAGTATAACTTCTAATCTTGCATTAAAATACAAAGAAAAGGGTAATACATTTAGATATATTTCTTTATCAGACATAGATGAAAGTGTGATTGACAGCTGTGATGATTGTAGAAATACAGTATCTTCTATCCAATACGAGGATATTATGGCTGAAATCGATAAATTACCAGTTGGATACAAAAAGGTTTTCAAGCTTTCTGTGCTAGATGGTTTGTCTCATCAGGAAATTGCAAAATTGCTTGATATCGCTCCACACAGTTCTTCTTCGCAATTAGCGAGAGCTAAGGCTTTGTTGAGAAACAAATTGAGCCAGAGAACAATACTAATTATGGTATTGGTTCTCATCATTATTCCTGTATATAAGCAACTTATAACCAAAAAACAGCTTATTTCAGAAAATGATACCAATATAACACGCAGACGTAAAATAAAAGGTCCAGTTAGTCCAGCATCAAAGAACGATGTTGACTCTACAAACTGTACCCCAAAGCAGAATTCATGTACTCATTATCACAAGATACTAACCATAGAGACTATAGCAGCAATGCGTGATGACACAACGGAAATAAAACATAATATAATTGCAAATATAACAGATACATTGCGAGATGAAAAGCAGTTTGCTGTAAATAGAACTGATAGTATCTTGGTAAAAGATTCTATCATCGCCCCTAATCTCTATAAGGAATCATGGATTACAGAAAATCTTGAGGTTCACAAAAGGAATAAGTGGCAATTACTGGCTGCAGGTTCTTTGGGTACGACTCTTGTACAGAGTGTATGTAAGTTTATGAAAAGTAACGATATTACTAATGATTTGCCTTCTGGTCCGGACCAGCCAACAGACCCAACCAACCCTTCTGGGAAGTATTTCACGACATGGGAAGACTATGCAAAAGAGCTACATCGCATATCCCAGGCAGACCCTACTACAGAAAATGTAGCCATGGCAGATATTGCAGACCACAATAGTGGAAAAATAGTAGAAGTAGAACATCATGACAAGCCAATAACATTGAGCATTGCTGTAAATAAAAACATAGGTAAAAGATGGAGTTTAGAGACAGGACTTCAATATTCTTATCTGAAATCATATCTCATTCTTGGTACTGGCAGCTATCGTGTTGACAAGGAACAAAAGCTCCACTATCTTGGTGTTCCTTTCAAACTGTCTTATCAATTTATGAAGTTCAAGAGATTGTCAACTTATGGTTCTGTAGGCACTGGTATTCTGATTCCTATATATGGAAAAACGGATGCAGATTATATCGTCGGAGATAAGTCTGCATACACAACAGATTGGAAACTGACGCTCCCGATACAGTGGTCTGTTAATACAAACATCGGAATCCAATATCAGTTTGCACCAAATCTGAATCTGTTTATAGAACCAACCATGAATTGGTACATTCCAAATGGTAGCTGTATTAAGAATGCTTGGACAGAACGTCCATTCACATTTACCGTTCCGTTTGGAATAAGGTTCTCTTGGTAAAAAGTCTCTTTTCGCATGCAGTCTTTTTGGCAAATTTGTATCTATATGATAAAAGGTCAAAACATTATATAGATATGCAGAAAAGACATACAGATAGAAAGATGTACTTCCATGACTTGGAAATTACCTCTAAAGAGTTTTACGTCAGCTACTTATCAACTTTCAAAAAGTTGACTTCGAAAAGTAGAGTATTAGAGGTGGGTTGTGGCGAAGGAGGCAATTTAGTCCCTTTTGCCCAACTTGGCTGTAGAGTTACAGGAATAGACATAGCAGAATGCAGAATAATAGATGCGAAAGCATACTTTTCGGAAATCTGCGAAAATGCCACATTCGTGTGTTGCGACTTTATGAAATACCATGCGCCAATCAATGAAGAGGAAAAGTTTGACGTGATACTATTACATGATGTAATAGAACATGTTCCAGCGAAAGGAGAATTTCTGTTACACCTCAAAAGTTTTCTAAAGTCAACAGGCGTTCTCTTTGTCGGATTCCCTGCATGGCAGATGCCGTTTGGTGGACATCAACAGATTTGCCGAAGCAAACTCTGTTCGCACTTTCCATTCATACATTTGCTACCAAACTCTATGTATAATTCATTATTGAAACTATGCAAAGAGGAAGAGGGTACTATAAGCGAGCTGATGAGCATAAAAGAGTGCAGGACAAGTATAGAGTTATTTGAAAAATTGATAAAAAGATGTGAATTCTCTGTTGTTGACAAGAAGTTTTGGTTTATCAATCCTCATTATAAGCAGAAGTTCCAGCTTACTCCATCGCTGTTGCCTCGTTTTGTTTGGAAAATTAAGTATGCAAGAAATTTCTTCACTACTTCTTGTTGGTACATATTGAATTTGAGCAATACGTAAAAGTAATACTCTCTTGTAGAGTGATAGAATATAAAAAAGTAAAAAGAGAAATCTCATGCAAGTTTTGAAAACTAGTTGCGTTTATTAATTAGTTATAACCCTTTAATATAAAGAAGCGTATGAAAATTAGAATGATTCTTATGGCATTAGCAGCTTTGCTCTGTTTGACAAGTTGTAGCGATGATGATTCTGGAATTCAGCTCACTGAAGACGAAGTAACCGGTGATATAATTACTGGTAAGCAGATTGTTATTAACACTCTTACAACCTATACCGATAGTGGCAGCAAGGTGAATGTTAATGGAGCTAAAGGTAAAGTATCAGCAACTTCTTCTGATGATAGTGTTGCCAAGGTTTCGTGTTCTTCAAATGAGTCTGAGAAGGAGATATACGTAAGTGGCGTTTCTGAGGGAAATGTTACTATAACCGTAACCGACTCAGACGGAAACTCTGCTATCTTAAAGGTAGAAGTAAAAAATTGGACTGCCCGTTGGAAGATATATAGAACGATGTATGTGGTAAATAGAAAATGTTTAGTTGAAGGCGTTTCTTCCGAGGATTCCGCAGCTATTGCAGCCGATGCCATAGAGAACGACAAGTTCTATAAATATTATACTTTCCGTACTCCTACTAATAATCCTTTTGGTGTTATAACCAAAAGACTTACCATAACTGATAGTGAAGGAAATACTCGTATGGAGGGAGTTCTTAACATCCAACAAAATGCTGATAATACAGAAGTTTGGTATTTGTTGCCTTTCAAAGATTATAGAGCAGTTGTCTTGGCTACATTCTATAGTGACGGTGAGAGTATCTTTAAAGATGTGACAGATAATTATAAGAAGACTTATCCTCACATTAAAAAGGTCGAGCTACAAGCCATTTGTGCAATAGAGGAATTGGAGCCGGACAAATAAGTAAGAGTGTTTCTTGTAACATTTTTGTGGATAAATCCCGAGGAAAGATTTCTAAAGATACGTTTCCTCGGGATTGTTGTATTTATACAATCCCAAGAGGCTTACGAGGATATCTTCAAGGCAGATTAATATGCACCTAAAACCTTCCAGTCGTCTATGAGTTTGAATAGTCGGGGCATGGCTGGCTTGTAGCTGTCGGGATAGGTGAGGGAATAGACGAAGAGTATTCTGCCACTTTTGATGAATTTATCGTAATGACTGTAGCCATCTACTCTTACTCCGTTTTCATAGACAGGACCGGAGAGGATGAATGCCTTATTCGATGCCTGCATCGTCCTTTCCGAATGAAGCTTCTGGGCTAGAGAATCGGCACAAGCCTGGAGGGTGTTGCTATAGTTGGGGGTAACGTAACTCTCCAGGATGATGTTGGCATGATTAGTGAATGAGAAGCGGGCATAGCCCGGGTATCCCGATACCGAAGTATCCTCCTGCTGGAAGAAGCAAGGATACTTGACAACGTAGCCGAAGTCAGGGTCATTGTATTCCTTCATGGGCGCCATCTCTACCTTGGTCTTGAAATCCGCCATCGGTATATGCTTCTCTTTCGTAACCTCATGATGATAGTTGATGATGAAGTTTATCATCATCAGCAAGACAACTGCTATCAAAAAAATCTTCTTCATATCTTTGCTACTTTTATATTTTAGATGCAAAGGTATGAAGAAGATGAGAAACTGCCAAATAATAAGTATGACATTTGGCTGACATTTCTGAACTTATCTGATTGTCAGTCGGTAAGACTTGCCTCTTTCCGATTCTATCATGAGGTTGCTATTCAGCTCAATCACCGGTTTGATACGGCGAATCAAGGTATAGAGCGTTTCGCTGGCATCCGGTTTCTTGGGCCAAAGAGCATCACAAATCTCCTGTTTGGAGAGTTGGTGATGCGTATTGTCGAAGAAGAGTTGCATCAGCTGGTGCTGCATCGGAGTAAACTTGATGGCTTGTCCGCTTTCCTGATTGTAGAAGGAATCCTCGTCTTGAGAATAGCACATGGTGCCGAACATATCAGTCTCATGATTCCAGGGTTGTTTTCTGCGATGATAGTATAGCGATGCAATAGCCCAAATCATAGCCATGAGGGTAAGCGTCAAAGATGTCCGCTGGTTGCTCATACTCAAAACATCTGCCATCGAACAGTTAGCATAACTTTGGATAGAATGCTCGTTGAGAAGCATCTCTTTGCTGCTGAGCAGGTTGGCGCTATTTACCAACTGGGAATTGTTCTTGCCTCTTCTTCTGTCTTCCATCACATAGCAGAGATTACTGGTCGATTTCAGCAGGTCGATGCTGAGATGTGAGCGGTAGCTCTGGATGGTATCAGGCGTAATCCATTGATATTTATTTTCCTGAAGAGTCAGAGCCAAAGCTTTGTTCATATCTTGTACAATGGCATACTGTGCCTTGCGGTAGTTGCTTACGCTGGAGAATGCCGCAGACATCACAAGGATGGCGAAGATGAGGATGGAATGATATGCTTTCAGTTTCATATTATCTATTCTGTTTAAATGATATACTGTTTAAAGATTCAAATGCAAAAGTACAGAAATTCTATGAAAGATGGTATAAAACTAGATATAATATTCGTTAATTGATAAATGTCAGACTCATGTCAGTCATATTTTTCGCTTCGGTCTTCTCTTTTTAATACCTTTGCAGCAGAAAACAAGTTTTAGAAAAAGTATATGATGACAATGAAGAAAAGTAAATTGTTAACAGCTATGGTGATGCTGTGGGCATTGATCTCTTGTGTAGAAATACGTGCCCAGGAGATCCAGAAGGTATCGAATGATTCTATAGCCTTGCAAGAGGTTGTTGTGAAGGCGGCACGAGTAGTCAACAAGGAAGATGGCAAGTTGATATTCCCAAGCGATATTCAGAAGCAGCGTTCTTTTTCTGGTTTTTCGCTTTTGGGAAAGTTGGCTTTGCCTCATATTAGGGTTGATGAGGCTGGCCGTTCCATTTCTGCTACCGATAATAAAGGAGAAGTGCAGATTCGTATCAATGGCATTCTCGCCAATATGCATGACGTGCAGATGCTGGATGTAGCTTCTATTATGAGTGTAGATTATATCGACAGCCCTGGCGTAAGATATGGAAAGAATATTGCATACGTGATAGATATTCATACCCGCAGGGCTTCATCGGGTGGCAGTTTAGGCTTCAACCTGACCAATGCGCTAACTACCAAGCTCGGTTCGAACGATGTCTATGCATCTGTCAATAGGGGCAAGAGCCAATTGAATATTTTATATGAGCAGACTTATGTGGATAATAAGGCATCCGAATATAATGAGGATGCTCAATATCTTCTACATGATGGTTCTGAGTATCAGATATCTCGAAAAATCATGAATGGGGCAACTCGAAATTATGATAATACATTGCAGTTGAAGTATAATCTGGCTGATTCTGCCTTATATGTATTCCAGACAACGCTTATCACGGATTTCAGCAATCAGCCTTATATATCGAATGAGATGTGGTTTTCTGAATCTGGAAAGCCTGCGTATCCTGTTTACAGAACCAGCAAGGGTAGGGATTTTACTCCTGCTCTCGATTTGTATTTCTATCATCAGTTGGGCAAGCATCAGTCTTTGTCGGCAGATGTTTTGGGTACTTATATCCACACCAAAGGAGCCTATTATGAATGTGAGGGCGAACCCTATCAATATCAGGTAGATGGAAAGACCTATTCGCTCATAGCCGAGGCTATCTATGAAAACCGGTTGAAACCCTTTACTTTTTCTGCAGGAACCAACTTGAACTGGAAATATATGGATAATCAGTATTTGGGTGATGTGATTAGCGAGAATGGTATCCGTTCATTGGGGATTTATGGTTTTGCACAAATCAAGGGAAGTTTGGGACAATTCAAGGAAGGAACATCCCGTTTAACTTATGTAGCTGGCTTCGGGTTGAGTAATCAGTCTTATCGACAGGGAGATGAGGATTTTAGTTTTTGGCTTTGTCGTCCGAAACTCACATTGGCTTATTGCTTGACATCTTCGTTTCAGATCCGCTTGGGAAGTGAATTATCACAGCATATTTCGCAGATAGCTATGATTTCGGATATCCGTATTCGAAAGAACAGTATGGAATGGACTGTGGGTAATCCTTCGCTTAAGCCTAACAGTAGATATGAGAACTGGGTTGCGTTCTCTTTCAGTAAACCAAGGATTAATACTGATTTTACCTTGAATTATCGCATCAATCGTCATTGTAATTTGGCGAAATACACCCGCACGGATAATGATCAGTTTCTTTATACCCAGGCGAATCAGCCTCATTGTAATATGTTGTATCTTACGAATGATACCCGGTTTGACATTATCCCCGACCACCTTATATTATCTGTGAATGCAGGTATTTACCGTTTTTTCAATAAGGGCGATGAGTACAGTCATTGTTATACCGCTTATAATTATGGTGGAACATTACAGGGATATTGGGGAAAATGGACTGTGATACTGTATGCTGATAACGGTTGGAACTTTATGGAGGGAGAGCACATCGGGCATAATCCTCCTTCATTGGCTGCCTCAGCCAGTTATCATATGGGTGATTTCGATTTTACGCTCTATATGCATAATCCGTTTATGGCTCATCCGAAATCCTATTCAGCAGAAATCGTCAACGCATTACTCCGTAAGCAGGTTTGTGGTTATGACAATTCGGGAGGTAATTTGTTCCGTATCGGTGTTGCCTGGAATATCAATCGGGGAAAGGAATACCGTAAGATACAGCGGAATATCAACAATGAGGAGCGCGAAACGGGTATCTTGAAATAGGTGGCTTTGCTTTCTATATGGGTTGCATGGGCAACAGCCGGAATTTATTTCTTCCCTTTATTGATGATATAAATTCCGGCAGTAGCCAATGCGCCTGCTATCAGATACTTCCAGTAGAAGGTTTCGCCCAGACAGAGACAGGAGGTGATGGCTCCTACTACGGGGATGAGCGAATTGTATATCGCTACCTTTCCTACGGGATTGCAGCTCAATAGTTTATTGTAGAGAGCGAAACTGATGGTTGAGATGGCGATGAGTAGCAGAAGGATTGTGATGCCCCAGAGGCTGATGACTGGCAGATAGCCACCCATTAACAATGCAGGAATCACCAGCAAGGCTCCACCGATGCTCAGCGAATAACTGGTTCCTACGAAAACATCCACTCTTTTGCTCAATCCTCGGGTCAGCAGGGAAGCACTGGCTCCACACAGGGCATTGAGGATAATCATACCATCGCCCAGGAATGTGAAACTTCCGCTTTCCTTTCCGCCAAGGTTCAAGGCTAGGATACCCAGGAATCCGATGATGCAGCCCAATGCCTTTCGCCACGTCATCCTGTCGCTCTTGAAGAAGATGCAGGCAAGGATAATCACCGTGAAGACGCTCATAGAATTGAGTATCGCCGAACGTGCTCCAGCATTATGCGAGAGTCCGAAATAGAAGAAGGCATAATGAAGGGTGGTGTTGAGGAGTGCATAGAGGAGAAGGAACCAGACATTCTCTTGAACAGCTTTCTTCTTGAATCCGAATTTACGGTGCGAGCTTCTGGCGATGGCCAGGATGATGATGCCGGAGATGAAGAAGCGGATGCCGGCAAAAAGCATCTTGCTTCCGGTCATGTCTGCTGTAATCTGATATTCCTCCATTCCCATTTTGATCAATGGGTAAGCCCATCCCCACGAGATTGCAGCCGTAAGGGCGAACAGGCTTACCCATACCGGGCGCTGAAATATACTGAGTGTATTTGTTTCTTTCTTTTCCATTTATATTTATTGTAGGAGTCTTGAAGGGCTATTTTACCTCTTCAAACTCCCAGTCTTCTACTGTTCTGGTTTGAGTACTGAAGCTGATACCTATTTTATATATTTTTCTTTCATCTGCGGAGTAAGGAATCATATAACCTTTCTCGTCTATTTGCTCCAAAGCCTCTTGGGCAGGTTTGTTGATCTTTATCTCAAAGACAAAGATTGCTGTAGGAGCAAACATTACTGCATCAGCTCTTCCCCTGCAACTTTTTACTTGTGTATAGGTTGCCACATTCATCATTGAAAGAACGATGTAGAGAATAGTCTCATAATAATATTCGCTCTTTTGCATATTCTCCAATACGCTCTTTCCACCCTCTGGGTATGGAATAGAAGCAAAGTAAGCCTTCATCTGTTCCATGGCTTGGTCTATGTTACCCGTCAGCAGGTCACGATAGAAGAGTGCTGCAAAACCTAAGGATTGGCTATCGCTCTTGCCGGAATAGATGGGAAGGAGATTCTCCATTAATCCTGCCCTTACCTCTTTGTTTGGAATGCCTAGATAATATCCATTGCTCAGCGGGTCATACTTTTTGATGGTAAGATAGCCGCTTTGGTAGAGCAAAGGCAAGGCATCGCTCATCTTTTCCGTAGGACGGTCGAAGGATGAGGAAAAGGCAAACATATCGTCAAGTGTTGTGACATCTGTATGGAAATGTTGCATCTGATGAATCAGGTAGGTTGATGTACCCGAAGCATACCAGTAGTTGTCGATGAATCCTGCCGCAAAACTTCTCATGAGACTGTATGGATTGAAGATATCTTCACCTTCCCGGCTGAAGTGGTAACCATCATAGTTTTCTCTTAGCAATTCTCTCATTCTTTTGTATGATACATGATTTTTGCTAGCCAGCAAAGCAATATCTTCTTTCAGAACGGTGTCCAGTTCATCCTTGGTGATGCCGCAGATGGTAGAAAACTCCGGATCCATACTGATGTTGGTAAGATTATTGATGGTGCTGAAGATGCTGAGTTGAGAGAATTTTGTGATTCCCGTGATAAAGGCAAAATGAATATGCGAACTGTTGGCTTTAATAGGCGCATAAAACTCCTGCATGATAGTTCTTACAGCTTCCAGTTTGGTCTCATCATGCAACACATCAAGTAGAGGAGCATCGTATTCGTCAATAATGATAACGACTTTTCTGCCGGTCATCGATTCTGCCTGTTCTATGAGCTGGGTTAAGCGGTTACCGGCACTTTTCCTCATATCTTCTATTCCGAATTGCTTTTCGAACCTGCGTAATTGCATGTCGAATTTTTCAGGAAAGAGAGATAAATCGCAGTTCTTGAAGGTTGACAGATCGAAATGGAGTACAGGATATTCTGTCCATTCTTTCTCCAAAGTTTCGATAGCGAGTCCTTTGAAAAGCTCTTCCCTTCCTTCAAAGTAAGAGTGCAGCGTACTGCTTAGCAGGGACTTACCAAAACGGCGTGGACGGCTGAGAAACACATATTTGTATTTCTTTGCCATATTGTAAATGAGGGCGGTTTTATCTACATAGATCATACCTTCCTCTATGATGTCGCTGAAGGTTTGCACCCCAACGGGATAGATTCTTTCCTTTGCCATAATCATCGAAGTTTATATTTCCACCGCAAATTTACAATTATTATTTGATATATGCAAATAATCAAGTGCAATATTTGAAACAGCAAAATAAATATCCTCCTTATCTTTTCTTTTTTAGGATAAAATGAGTACTTTTGCAAAAAAAAGTTGGATTCATAGGTTAGCATTTTCTCTACTCGAGGGTAATAGCTAGTAAAAATCGTGATGGAAAAGAAAGAAATATCAACACTGTTCAGGCAGAATTACGGGCGGATGTATGGGATGGCTGTCAGCATCCTCTACGATGAGCAAGAGAGCAAGGATGTGGTTAGCGACATCTTTGAACGATTGCTCGAATCTGATACCGTATTGTTGCCAGATACCGTCGAGCACTATCTGCTAACGAGTGTTCGAAACAGTTGCCTCAAGCGCATTTCACAAAAAACGAACCGGCAGCGTATCGCTATGCTTTATGCCAGCGAACAACAGATGACTGCATCTCCAGAAGAAGATGAACTCCAATTGGAGCAGATGCTGCATTTTGCCAAGACCCATCTCACCCCACAACAGCAGTGCATTTTCAAGATGCGATTCCTGGGAGGGATGAAGTATGGAGAGATAGGAGAGGAACTGGGTATCAGCCGAGTGGCAGTCTGGAAACATCTTTCCAGCATTACGAAGATGATTAAAGAACAATTTAAAAATTCAGAGTTATGACCAACAAGAGTAATGACGATCAGTTAGTTCTGCTGAAGCGGGCTTTTGCCTATGAGAAGGCGAAAGACTCTGTGGATGTGGATAAAGCTTGGAAGGAGTTTGAGGCAAAGCTTGCTGATACTGATTCCAAGCAAGGGGATGAGGCTTTGGATATTTCCGAAAAAGCGTATCATCCGATAGAGCAATCTTCCTGGTTGAAGATAGCAGCCGTCTTTATGGGATTGCTGATGCTTTCGGGCATTTCGTATGCGGCTTATCATATTGTGAACCGTGCAGAAAAGAACGAGACGGCTTTGGTGACAGATAGCGTGAAGACACCGCAAAAACAGAAGGCAAAGGTTGCGGTAGATGACGCTTGGCTGAAGATAGAACCAACCAAGAAAGCCCCTGTTATCTTTGAGGATATTGAGTTGTCTGGCATCTTGGAGTATATTGCCGATAAGATGCAGGTAAAGGTGGAGTACCGCAACCAGGCAGCAGCACATATCCGTTTTTATCTGCAATGGGATAGCAAGGATTCCCTGCAGGATATCATCGACAAGATCAATCACTTTGATAAGGTACATCTTTCCTTTGATGAGGCTAATCAGATGTTGATTGTAGAGTAAATACGCATGATTTGTTCCTATCCGACAGGAACTGTGAAAAAGAGAGAAACTATGAAGAGAATCATATTTATGATATTTCTGTGTATGGCGCTTATGGCAGGCTATGCACAACGCTTGTCGCATACTTTCGACAAGGCTTCGTTCAGTAAGGTCTTGGTCTGGCTAGACAAGGCTCAACCCCAATATAAAATCAATTTTATCTACGATGAGTTGGAGGATTTCACCGTCAGTACTTCTTTCAAGAACAAGGATGTCCGTGATATCGTAACCCAGGTAATTGGCTTTTATCCCATCCGTGCCACCTTCGACAAGGATGAGATCTATTTCGAGTGTGTCCAGAAGGAACCCCAGAAGCTGATAGGAAGGGTGTTGAATGATAAGGGCGCACCGATGGAATTTGTCAACATCGCTCTTCTGGATGTCAGGGATTCCAGCTATGTGAATGGGGGTGTGAGCAATCTTTCTGGCGACTTCGTGATTCCTGTTCATCAGAAGCAGGTCATCGTCCGTTTCTCCTATGTTGGCTACAAGACCCAGTATAAACGGGTGAATGTGGGCAAGATGGGCAGTATCCGGTTGTTCCGTGATGCCTATACATTAAATAAGGTGGTGGTGAAAGCCTACAAGCCTTTGTTCCAACGCAAGGAAGACAAGACCGTTTTCAATGTGAGTGAACTGAAGAATATCGGGGCTATGAATGCCACGGATGTGTTGAAGTATGCTCCAAAGGTGATGGTGCAGGATGATGCTTCCGGAGGAGTGAATATCAAGGTGAATAATACAGAGGCAACCATTTTCGTAAATGACAGAAAACTGGCAGGAACGGAACTGAAGTCTTTCCTTTCAAGCATCAAGGCTGATGATATCCAAAGCATTGAGATACAAGATACGCATGGTGCTGAGCATGATGCCGACATTAAGGGTGGTATTGTTCATATCAGGACAAGGATTCGGGCTGGTTTTAATGGAAGTATCACGGGATATGTGGGAAATCTAAGCCCAGAATCGAGTAAGTTTTATTCCTATTATCCATTATTGAATTTTAATTTGGGAACGGAGCGTTGGAATGTTTATGCCTCTACTTATTATATCTGGGCAAGAAATGCCCTATATGGTGAGACGCAACATCATTTTATGGAGACAGATACCCATCATCTTGTTGCTCAAACGTATGATAATAGGCAAAAGTTATATTTCTATCGTGTGGGTAGTATCTATGCCATTGATAAGAAGCATCATCATCTCTTTGGCGCTGAGCTGAATGGAAATATCAATAATGGGCATGCTGTTAGTGCGGGTGATTACTGTAAGTTTACTGATGCCAATAAGATGACGTATCAAGGTGTTTCTGATATGAACGACCATAATAAAACGGATTATCTGAATGCGGTGCTTTCTTACAATTGGAAAATAGATGAGAAAGACAGTTATCTAAAGGTATTAGGCAACTATAATTATAAGCATGCCAATAAGGGCAATAGTTTCGTAGCATCTTATGAAGATTATGAGCCTTTGCATACGGATGAGTATAATCAATCAACCTCGAATGCCAATACAGGAAGTTTGCAGACGGATTTCCGTTATAATTTCCCTAGCAGTTTGGCGCTTCGCTTAGGTTCTAAATATGAGAATAATATCAGAACCACAGGATTGAACATCAGGAACAATCTCGTGGAGGGAGATTTGACTTCAAGCGATTGGAAGTATCAGGAACAGGTTGCGGCTGCTTATCTCGGGTTGTCGAAGAACTTTGGAGAGAAGGTGTTTGCTTATCTGAGTATGCGAATGGAGAATACTTGGCAGAAGGGCATCAATCGCTTGACTGATAAAACAGAGGTGGATAAGCGATATACCAACTGGTTTCCTTATGCATACCTGTCTTATAAGTTCAATAACAAGAGCAGTATGAGTCTTACTTATAGCAGCAGTATCAACCGTCCTTCGTTTGGTGATCTTACCAATAACAAGGAACGTATTTCAGCCGTTCTTTATACAACTGGCAATCCGAATGTGCAGCCATCTATCAGTAACTCCCTTATATGGGAGTTGACGCATGGTAACCATTCTCTGTCTTTCTCGTATAAGCATAGGAAAGATGTGATAGCTGAGTATTTTGAGACGATTGGTGACAAGACTTATCGTGATATAACCAATTTTGGCTCAGAGACCATCGTGGGGGCTGATTATGCTTTCAATGGGAAAATCTTGCCTTGGTGGAATCTCAACATGGGGTTGGCTGGCTATTATGACGATATTCCAAAGAGTTATAATGTAAAGCACATTTGGGTGGTAAAAGGCAATTGCGTCAATTACTTCACCTTCAAGAAGATTGGTAGTATTTCTGTGGAGGGAAAATATTCTACGAGCACGATAGATGCAAACTATAAAAGTCATCCTCTTGGCTACGTGTGTTTAGGGTATAATCGAACATTCTTGAAGGATGCCTTGTCGCTGGGTTTCAGCGTATTTGATGTCTTCCATACTTTTCGTCAGAAAGGCTATCAGCTCAATCCTGTCCTCGACTATGAGTTCTATCAGAAGGCATACTCCCGTTATAGCCTGACATTGACTTATAGCTTCCACAATAAGTATAAGGCTCGTAAAGGTCAGATTCAGAATGATAACTCTATTATCAATCGACTATAAAAAATGGGGAATCTGTTTTTGCAGGTTCCCCTTTTTCCTCTTTATCAATTCCTTGTTTTTCTATCTTGCAATTTCTTCTACAAGTCCCCCAGATGCCTTTCTATCGGAATACCGCGGTTCTTGTCCTTGTCATCCTTGTTGATGTCTATCCAGTTGCGCAGGGTATCCATGGCGATGCGGGTGGCATGGCGAAGATGATCGCCATCCTTCAGTCTGCCCACGATGATGCTGGAGAAGATGTCGCCGGTGCCAGGGAACTGAACGGGGATTTCTTCGTAGGGCAGGAGGAAATACTCTTCTGTAAGATGATTGAAACCTACCACGGCATGCTGACCCTCTACGATGCATGAGGTGATGAGTACGGAGTGGGAACCGATGGCTCTCAGTTTATCTATCAGTTCATAGGCTTCCTTCTCCGAGATTCCCTCTTCCTTGTATTCCGAATCCGTCAGCAGGCAAGCCTCGGTATAGTTGGGAAAACAGAGATGCGATACGCTCAGCATCTCCTTCATGCATCTCACGGTACTCTCACTGGCTCCACCATAGAGTTTGCCGTAATCGCCCATCACGGGATCCACATAGATGTCGGTGCCCAGTGCTGCCTGTTCTCTGCAATAGCGTGCCACCAGCTTCGCCTGACGCTCCGAAGCCATGAAACCCGTGGTGATGGCATCGAAGTGAATGCCCAGTTCGTTCCACTTCTGCAAGGCTTCCTCGATATACGAAGTGCATTCCAGTATGGCGTACTTGCCGTATGGGAAGGTGTTGCTGATGAGCATGGTGGGCAGATTGAACACATCCAGTCCCATATAAGAGAGGATAGGCATCTGAACTGCAGCAGATACCTTTCCGTAGCCACACATGTCGCTGATAATAAGGATATTACTTTTCGCTTTCATTCTTTCTTTTTTCTACTTGCTTTTCTTTCTTATCCTGATTATCTCTTAATAGCTGGCTGTACACTTGATGCCCAATGCTTCTACACGGTCCTTGATGGCATCGAGTACTTCCTTTGGTGCCTTTTCCAGCAACTTGTCTGGTGTTTCACGGGCGATGGTATAAACCATTACCTGCTGAGGCTGGATATCTTTCACTGCCTCCAGCCAAGGAGCTACGAAATGCTCGCTGGTATTGTCCAAACCGTCACCTCTCAGGAACATGGTCTGGATGATGACGTGCCCCTTGAACATTTTCAGATATTTGATCACATCCTTCACGTCGTAGTTAGGCTGCTGAGGGCGGTCCAGCTTCTTGATGTAATCCATATCCACGGTATCCAGTTTCAGGATGTTGTTATCCACGAGCATCAGCGCCTCTCTCACTTCCTCCTTATATATATAGGTGGCGTTGCTGAGTACAGATACTTGTGCTTCAGGGAAATATTTCTTGCAGAGTTCCATCGTATCTTCCACGATTCCCTTAAAGTCTGGGTGTCCCGTAGGTTCACCGTTTCCTGCGAAGGTAATGTCATCCAGAGGCTGGTTGTTGTCGTGGCGCTCTTTCAGAACCTTCTCCAATCCTTCTCTTACCTCCTCGCGGGTAGGGCGCTTTTTCTTAGGACGGAAGTCGGCGTTGAATCCGCATTCGCAATAAACGCAGTCGAATGAGCAGACCTTGCCATCAGATGGCATAAGGTTGATGCCCAGTGAAACTCCCAGACGGCGGGAGTTTACCGGACCGAATATCGGTGATGGATAAATAATCGTTGACATAATCTTATTCTCCTTTATCTAATCTATTCTTTATTTTATCTTGGTAATACCTATTTTTATACCAATCTTATTTACTTGTTCGTAATTTGGTGGGCAAAAGTACTAAAAAATGTTGGAATGAACAAATAAATCAACTGAAAATCGATTTATCCTTACCATTTGTCTTCTATCTCCGATAGATTGTGTACTTTTGCATTCAAATCCGGGGAGATTCTTGGTGATTTCGATTCGGATTTAAAGGAAAAAACAAAAAAGTTGATGTTTTGCTTAGTTTTTCGCTTGGCTCAACTGTATAGATAGTATATGAACAGAAAAAAGGACATAGAACAGTTATTCCGTCAGCATTACGCGAAGATGTACAATCTGGCCAGATGCATTCTTTCGGATGATGACGAGAGCAAGGATGTGGTGAGCGAAGTATTCGCCCAGATTCTTGCCGATGATGTGGTTCTGGTGCCTGGGAGTGAGGAAGGTTACTTGATGCGGAGCGTACGCAACCGCTGTCTCAACCTGATAGCTCATAAGAGCGTGAAGGAAAGGGTGGCGAAGCTGCTGCTGGATGATGCTGACGTGATTCTCTCGGAAGAGACCGACGAACGGCTCGACCGGCTGATGCTTCTCATCGAAGACCTGGAACCGCCTATCCGGCAACTCATTTTCCGCCTGCGCTATCTTCAAGAGAAATCTTATCAGGAGGTGGCTGATGAAGTGGGAGTGAGCAAGGTGACGGTATTCAACCATCTCTCGAAGGCGATGGACTGGATTAAGAAACAATTTAAATGAGCAAGACAATGACAAACATGAGTAAAGACGAAAAGCGGATGATGCTCTTTGACATGCAGGAGCATCCCGAGAAATATACCGACGAGCAGGTGGAATGCCTGCTTGCCGATGAGGAAGTGAAGGAGTTCTTCCATGAACTGGCGATGGCGAGAATGGCTGGCAAGAAAGCCAATCCGAAGGAGGTGGATGTGGATGGGGCTTGGAAGGAGTTTGTTCAGGCACATCACGAGGGTAAGTTGGCGATGGATGCCGGCAAATCCAAGAGCGTTTATCGCAACCGAATGAAGATTGCTGCATCCATCGTCGGCATCATCTTCCTTTCGGGGGTAGCCTTGGCTGCGATTCACAATGGCTGGTTGGGATTCCCGGCTTCTGATCAGACAGCGGATAACAAGGCTGCGACAGAACAGCTGGCAACAACCCAGGCGCTGACGAATGACAGTCTTCGTGCTGTAACAGCAGAGAACAAGGATTCGCTTGATATGAAGCCGGTGGTGTTTGATGATGCCGAATTGGGAACCATTCTGGCTCAGCTATCCGGTTTCTATCATGTCAAGGTGGAGTATGTGGATGCCGGTGCCCAGCACATCCGTCTCTTCTTCAACTGGAACAAGACGAAGACTTTGGAGCAGAACCTGGAGATTTTGAATGCTTTCGACCGCATACAGATAGAGTATATTGACGGTACATTGATGGTGAAATAAGATAGGAGGATATATTTATGAGAGATTTTTGGAAACCAATGCCCGTTAGCGGCAAGCCTGTCAGAGAGCTTCTTTTTCTCTTCCTGTTGCTTTTGGTTCAGCAGTCTTATGCCCAGCGCATCACCCGACAATATAATAATGTGTCGTTCTCTGCAGCGTTGAAGGATTTGAATGCCCGCCAGCATAAGTACACCATCAACTTCGTGTATGATGAACTGGAGGATTTCAGGGTAACCAAGAGCATCAGAAACCAGAGCGTTCCCGATGCCATCATGCAGCTGATAGGATTCTATCCCATCAGGATGACGCAGGTGGAGGATAATATCATGGTGGAGTGTACGCAGAAGACAACCCTTCGTTATAAGGGACGTATTATAGATGAGAGTGGCAATGCTGCCGAATATGCAAATATAACCTTGTTGTCGCCCATTGATTCCACAATCGTAGGGCATGGTGTGAGCAATGAGAATGGAAGTTTTGTCATTCCTTGTAATTCCCGGAAGGTGTTAGCCCGTATCACATACGTTGGTTATAAGACAATCAGCCGTATATACAGCAATCCGGAAATGGGAATCATCAAATTGCAGCCCGAAACGATGATTATCAAGGGAGTTGTCGTGAAGGGTGAAAGACCTCAGTATAAAATGTCGCCTGGAGGAGTGGAGGTTGCCGTAGAGCATACCTTGCTTTCTAAGATGGCAAACACTTTTGATGTCCTGAATCTGTTGCCCCGTGTCTCTGTTGATGGGCAAAAGATATCCGTGTTTGGAAAAGGCACACCGATTGTCTATATCAACAACAAGCGAGTGAATGACAATAATGAGATTGTAAACATCACTCCCGACAACATCAAGTCGATTTCCGTGATTACAAGTCCTGGAGCAGAATATGATGCCGAGGTAGAATCGGTAATTCGTATCCGCACCAAACAGCGCTATGCCAATGGGTTCAGCTTGCGTGCAGATGCTTTTGGTAAATACAACAAATGGATGTCGGATTACGAGCTTGTCAGCGCCCGGTATCAGACCAGGAAATTCGAGATAGCCAATAGTTTATGGATGAGGGGCTATCATATTGGTGAGGATAATCACCTGAAAACAGATATCAATTTGCCCGACAAGCATTATCACAACGACCAGCATTTTAATTCGGATACCAAACACCGCTTCTTGTCGGAATATCTCTCAGCCGACTATTCGCTCAACGACAGCAACTCCATTGGCGGCTCTTATCGCTACTATGGTATGTTGAATGGCAGGACGAATAGTGCTAGCCAACAGGATGTATTTCTGAATGGTGTGGCACAGGGTAGCATTGAGCAGAATGAGGTTGCAAAGCCTCACCTTAGTTCACATGAGGCAGAAATCTATTATGTGGGAAAGATAGGACAGGTAGGCATCGATTTCAATGGCACATACTATACTGTCAATAATAGACGTAATGACGAGAGTATTGAAAGCAGCAAGGAGTTGGGCAATCAGGAGGTACACTCAAGCAATCGTCAGAATAGCGATATGTGGGCAGGCAAGTTGGTTGTGAATATTCCTTTGTGGAAAGGAAATATGTCTGTAGGAACAGAGCTGTCGAAGACCGACTCTCATGGAACGTTCCTGAATGAAGAGCAGTTGGTGCCATCCACAGAGACGGATATCCATGAAAGGAATGTTGCTGGCTTTGCACAATATGAACTGCCCCTCAGCAAGTGGACCATTGGTCTTGGTGTGCGTTACGAGAATATCATTCGCAACTATTTCTCTGGTGGAGTCAAGCAGGATGATGTGAGCAGAAGATACAGCAACTTCTTTCCTAACCTCAGCATATCATGGAACAAAGGTAACTGGAATTGGCAGTTGAATGTCAACGAGAAAATAAATCGTCCAAGTTATCGGCAGTTAGGCAACTTCATGCAGTTTGACAACCGTTTCCTTTATGAAGGCGGAAATCCTACCTTGCAACCGGAGAAGGTGTTCAATGTTGAGGCAATGATGACATATAAGTGGCTGAATGTTTCCGCAGGGTATAAATATCTGAAGGATGTGATAGAGTGGACCAAGTATATCTATCCTGGAAAGGAATTTGCTTATAGTACGTCGTTGAATTTCGACCATAAGCATCTGCTTTATGCTTCTGTCAATGTTTCGCCAAAGCTTGGCATCTTCCGTCCTAGGTGGGGATTCTATTATAAACAGCAGTTCTTCGATACCAGGAAGTATGGTGCCAGCAAGGCATTAAGCAGACCTTTGCTGTTGTGCTTGCTCGACAATAATTTCGTTCTTTCAGAAACCATGAATGCGGCTATCAGCCTGAATGCAGAAACCCCCAATGCAGATGGATTTCTTATGATGAAGAGTAATTACAGCGTCGATCTGCGGTTCGACAAGTCGTTTGCCAATCGCACATGGATCATTTATCTTTCTGCAAATGACATCTTCAAGACTACAAAGGAACGTTGGACGATGTATGGACAGGGTTCGGGTACCATGAAAGACTGCTACAACTATACTCGTAGCATCTCTTTGCAGGTTACGTATAATTTCAATGCCAAGCGCAGTAAGTATAAGGGTACGGGAGCCGGCAATGAAGAAAGGAGCCGCTTGTAGTTTTTGTTAGGAAGAAACTCTCTTAATAAACAATGAATATATGACAATCGGTCAAGTGAAGGCAAAACCATATTGGTTTGCTCTTTGCTTGACCGATTAAAATTTTGTCTTGTGATGGAATCTTTACAGGTGTGGCGTAATCAAAAAAAGCCTTTAAGGGGATTTGTTCCTTCCCTTAAGGAAAAATATATTTTCTCTTAAGGATATTTTTATTTTTCCTTAAGGGAAAATTCTAAATCTTTTTATGCCCCGTTTTTCTAGCATTTCAGGCGAATATGTATTTCCTGGAATATTGTTTACATAGATATGTCTTTTATCTCTGTTACTTTCTCTTTTGGGAGGTTGAAATAAGTATATTAACGAAATAAAAAGGCAGAAGTTTAGCATATCTCTATTTGTTTTTGTACCTTTGCACAGGTTTTTCGAAAATAATCTATGTTTTGCTTAGTTTTTTGCTTGGCTCAACTGTATAGATAATAAGTAACAGAAAAAGAAAGACTGATGTATATGAAAAAATGGATTATGATTTGTGCTTGTGTGGCTGTTTTTCAAACCGCATTAGCCCAGCGCATCACCCGACAATATAATAATGTGTCGTTCTCTGCAGCGTTGAAGGATTTGAATGCCCGCCAGCATAAGTACACCATCAACTTCGTGTATGATGAACTGGAGGATTTCAGGGTAACCAAGAGCATCAGAAACCAGAGCGTTCCCGATGCCATCATGCAGCTGATAGGATTCTATCCCATCAGGATGACGCAGGTGGAGGATAATATCATGGTGGAGTGTACGCAGAAGACTCCCACCAAGATGATAGGCCGCATCATAGACAATAAGAATCGCCCTATAGATTTCGCCAATGTAGCCCTGCTGAATGTTAGGGACTCTTCATTGATAAATGGCGGCGTGACGAATGAGAACGGCCAGTTCGTGATTCCCTGTGGAGCCACAAAGGCGATAGTAAGAGTAAGTTGCGTGGGCTATATTACGGCAAGCAATACCTTTAATATAGGTAAGATAGGGACGATAACTCTGAAGGAGGCAACAATGAACCTGCAGAAAATTGTAGTGAAGGGACATCGCCAGCCTTTCAGAATGACTTCTGAAGGATTGGTGGCTCAGGTAGAAGGAACCTCCTTGGAGAAAATGGGCTCGGCAGAAGATGTATTGAAACATCTTCCGAGAGTGATGCAGAAGAATGGAGAAATAGAAGTCTTGGGCAAAGGTAAACCTTTGATTTATATCGATAACAAGAAAATCAAGGGAACCATTGACCTCGATAGATTGAGTTCTTCTGACATCAAACATGTGGAGGTGATAACCGAGCCGGGTGCAGAATACGATGCAACCTATCAGTCTGTCATCAGAATCAAGACGACAAGAAAGAAGGGAGAAGGACTGGGATTGACTTATCGGCAGGTCTATCAGCGCAATCATCAGGACAATCATCGTGAAGTACTCGATTTGAATTATCGCTATCGGGGATTGGATATCTTCTCCAATTTGTATGGCGGTTTGTCTCAGGGCTATCAGGATCAGCATAATGATAACAGACTCTACGGCAAGACGCTCATGAATATCAACGAAGACATGATTATCAAAAACAAGAGTTACTATACCAGTGGAAGTCTTGGTTTTAATTATGTTTTTAATGATAAGCATTCCGTGGGTGCCACTTACGAGGTGAACATCAATCCTTATAGTCGGGGTGGATGGAATTCGCTGATGGATGTCTGGAAAAATGGCTCCAAGACAGAAAGCTATACAAATGATATGTATTGTCGTTTCAAAAGCCGACCTACGCAGGATATTACGGCTTATTATGCCGGACAGATAGGAAAGGTGAGCATAGAATGGAATGGGGAAATATATCTTCGTAAAACAGGACAGACTCAATATTCTGAAGAAACAGGAATGGAGGGCGGAGATTCTCGTACGATAGAATCTGATTTCACGGCTGATAGTTGGATGTATGCATCTAAGCTGGTACTGAGCTTTCCGGTATGGAAAGGTACCCTGAAGATTGGTAATGAGTTTACCGAAAGTTGCCGTGCCAATCTTTATACTATAGATGAACAGGGAACTGACTTGCCAGGCAAGACGGACGACCAGGTGAAGGAAAGTAATCTTGCAGCCTTTGTTTCTTATGGATTGAGACTGAACAAGGTAGAACTGAATGCTGGCCTCAGATACGAACATGTTTCTTCCAATTACTATAATACAGGTGGTGATTATTGGAGCGAGGAAAATAAGGATTATTTCGTGCCCAATCAGAGTCGTAAGTACGACCATTTCTTTCCGAATGTGTCCTTGACCTTTCCTATCGGGAATGTGAAAATGAATATGGTTTATAAGGTGACGGTGAGTCGTCCTTCCTATAGTCAGTTAAGTAGTAACGTGCAATATAATAGTCGCTATTATTATCAGGGTGGAAATCCATTGCTCAAGTCAACCTTCGAACATGGCATAGGGATTAATCTGGGATATAAATGGTTCCAGTTTTTTGCCAATTGGCGTTATCTTGTAGATCCTTGCTTTCAGGTGATAGAACCGTATCATGACAATGAGTTAATCAGTATGTACACCTTTCGTAATTTGAATCATACTCAGGTTTGTTACGTGGGACTGACGGCATCGCCAACGATAGGATGGTGGCATCCTACGTTGGACGCTGGTATGAGAAAGCAGTTCCTGACCATTGGTGGTAAGGCATACAGCAAACCGATATTCATGGGCTCTTTCAATAATGCGTTTTCACTACCATGCGGTTGGACGCTTAATCTTGATATGAGTTGGAACACGCAGGGCCATTCTGCACTTCCGCTTTATATGGCACAAGGAGGAGTGGACGTCTCTTTGCGTAGAAGTTTTCTTCACGACCGCCTGAATGTCATTTTGGCGGGCAATGACCTTTTTGCGACGATGCGCAATTCCACAAGATTGGTATATGGTACCAGCGATATCTATACCAGAAAATATACGGATTGTACTTCCCTGAAAAAGGTTGTCACT
>NZ_QUCG01000023.1:0-16761 GCF_003473645.1 Prevotella sp. AM23-5
GGATGATAGTTGCGGATTTTAGGTTTATTGTTACCTAAACTGTGTTATCTAATTTTGCTGCTCCTATACCTTATTATATATTCCCTCATTTTCCTTACGCAAGAATTCCGTCATGCGCTCCTTGGAAGGCACGTTGAGTTGATATTTTGAGATAAACACGCTCTCGTCCAAATCGAGCAAGGAGTACTCTGCCATTTCCTGTCCTACTTCCGAGCAAAGGAGAATACCGATTGGTGGGTTATCATCTGGCTGCATGATGTTTTTGCGATAGTAAGCCAAATACATATGGAGTTGGGCGGCATCGGCATAGTTCAGACGATTCGCTTTCAATTCGATGATGACATGGCGTTTCAATATCCTATGATAGAAGACAAGAACAGACAGTTGGAATTGTGCAGACACTGTCTGCACAATTGACGGCAAAGACAAAACAAAATGCTTTATTTGGTCATTCAACGCAGGATAAGCCAAATAAAACTTTCGATAAATATTTAGGCTTCTATAGCTGAAAGTCTTCTTGTCTTTCAACTTCTCTGCCAACTTCTTCAAAAGTTGCTCACCATACTTAGCTCTATCAGCTCCCTTCTGCTCATACTCCACAATATAATAGCCCGTCAACCAAGCCTTGGCTGTGACGTGGCGATTTATCACTAAGCGAGCATTGTTCTGCAATACATCTTGCGTTTGCTGAATATGGGCTACAAGACCATCGAAGTCATTGTTTTGCGCCACTGGGATTTCATTCTTCTTCATATTCGGTGGAGTTTTGGAAAGACATGTATATCACATTTATCATGTGCACATATTATAATGTGCAAAAATATAAAAAATATGGCAATTAAACAAATATATCTCGATTATTTTATCAAAAGAACTTAAATAATTTGGTTGCTTCAAGCTAATGCAATATCTTTGCATTTAAAATAATCATGAAACCAAATAAAAATAGAATATATGTTTAGTGGAATCGTAGAAGAAATGGCTACCGTAGTAGCTATCAAGCATGATAAGGAGAACATCGACTTCACATTGAGATGCTCTTTCGTTGATGAACTCGGCATCGACCAGAGCGTGGCGCACAACGGCGTCTGCCTCACCGTAGTGGAAATAAAAGATGGCACGTATACCGTTACCGCCATGAAGGAAACCCTGGACCGCAGTAATCTGGGACTGCTCAAGGTAGGCGACAAGGTGAACGTAGAGCGTTCGATGGTGATGAACGGCCGTCTGGATGGTCATATCGTACAGGGACACGTGGATGAAACCGCCAAGTGCATCAACATGAAGGATGCAGACGGTTCTACCTACTTCACCTTCGAATATGAACTGAACAAGGAGATGGCGCGCAAGGGCTACTTCACCGTAGATAAGGGCAGCGTAACCGTGAACGGCGTTTCACTCACCGTCTGCGAGCCAACCGACAACACCTTCACCGTAGCCATCATCCCTTACACCCGAGAGAACACCAACTTCTGCAACATCGAAGTAGGAACCGTGGTGAATATAGAATTCGATATTCTCGGCAAGTATATCGCAAGATTGAAAAGCTTCGAGTAAGAAAAACCTGCACAAATGTCTCTTTTTGCGCACAAGATAAAGACATTTGTGCATTTTTTCTTTAAAATATTTGGGTAAAAGACAAAAAAATGGTACTTTTGCCGACGTGTTTGCTCCCAAATCAAGGATTTGAGCTCCGAACACTAACAACTTAAGAGAATTATAACAATAACCATTTTTAAAAATATGAGTTTAAAAATCGTAGTACTTGCCAAGCAAGTACCTGACACAAGAAATGTGGGTAAGGATGCGATGACAGCCGAGGGCACCGTAAACCGTGCTGCCCTTCCTGCTATCTTCAATCCTGAAGATTTGAACGCGCTGGAGCAGGCTCTCCGTCTCAAGGAGCAGAATCCAGGTTCTACAGTTGGAATTTTGACCATGGGTCCTCCTCGTGCGGGAGAAATCATCCGCCAGGGTCTTTATCGTGGTGCAGACACCGGTTGGTTGCTCACCGACCGTCTCTTTGCCGGTGCTGATACATTGGCTACTTCCTATGCCCTTGCTACCGGAATCCAGAAGATCGGTGACGTGGATATCGTGATCGGTGGTCGCCAGGCTATCGATGGTGATACTGCTCAGGTAGGTCCTCAGGTGGCTCAGAAGCTGGGCTTGAACCAGGTTACCTACGCAGAGGAAATCCTCAAGGTAGAAGACGGCAAGGCTACAATCCGCCGCCTCATCGATGGTGGTGTTGAGACCGTAGAGGCTCCATTGCCTTTGGTTATCACCGTAAACGGAAGTGCTGCTCCATGTCGCCCATGCAACGTGAAGCTCGTGATGAAATATAAATACGCTACCTGCCCTATGGAGCGCAAGGGCGATGAGCCTTGGGCCAACCTCTATGAGGAGCGCCCTTACCTCACCCTGAACCAGTGGAGCGTTGCCGATGTAGATGGCGACCCTGCACAGTGCGGTTTGAGCGGTTCACCTACCAAGGTGAAGGCCGTGAAGAACATCGTGTTCCAGGCAAAGGAGAGCAAGACCTTGACCAGCAGCGATGAGGACATCGACGGACTGATGAAGGAATTGTTGGACGAAAGTATTATCGGATAATCATCGAAGGATGATTCAGATTCCGATTCATTTAAAAATGCTTTATTAGAAAAGACAATGAACAACGTATTTGTATATTGCGAGGTAGAAGGCACAACCGTTGCCGAAGTATCTCAGGAATTGCTCACCAAGGGTCGTAAGCTCGCTAACCAGCAGGGCGTGGAGCTCCATGCCATCGTGGCTGGTACTAGCATCAAGGGTCAGGTAGAGGATCAGATTCTCCCTTATGGTGTAGATAAATTATTTGTTTTCGATGCTGAGGGATTGTTCCCATACACTTCAGCTCCACATACCGACATTCTCGTCAACCTCTTCAAGGAGGAGAAGCCTCAGATTGCATTGATGGGTGCTACCGTTATCGGTCGCGACCTCGGTCCTCGTGTTTCTTCTTCATTGACCAGCGGTCTTACCGCCGACTGTACAGAGCTTGAAATCGGTGATTACGACGACAAGAAGAGCGGCAAGCACTATGAGGGTCTGCTCTATCAGATTCGTCCTGCCTTCGGTGGTAACATCGTGGCTACTATCGTAAACCCAGAGCACCGTCCTCAGATGGCTACAGTCCGCTCCGGCGTAATGCAGAAGAGCATCTACGAGGGTGAGTGCAAGAAGGAAGTCGTTTATCCAGAGGTAAGCAAGTATGTTCCTGCTGAAGACTTTGTAGTAAAGGTACTCGACCACCACGTAGAGGCTGCCAAGCACAATCTGAAGGGTTCTGCCATCGTTGTAGCCGGCGGTTATGGCGTAGGAAGCAAGGAAGGCTTCGACCAGCTCTTCGAGTTGGCTCATCTCCTCCATGGTGAGGTAGGTGCTTCCCGTGCTGCCGTAGATGCAGGCTGGGTAGATCACGACCGTCAGATTGGTCAGACTGGTGTTACCGTTCATCCTAAGGTTTATATCGCCTGCGGAATCTCTGGTCAGATTCAGCACATCGCCGGTATGCAGGATTCAGGTATCATCATCTCTGTGAACAACGATCCTGATGCTCCAATCAACAAGATTGCCGACTACGTTATCAACGGTAATGTAGAGGATGTGGTTCCTAAGCTCATCAAGTACTACAAGCAGAATTCAAAGTAATCTGCATTACACATTATTTAAATAAGAAAAGCAAAATGGCTAATTATTATACAGACCATCCTGAAATAGAGTTCCACTTGAATCATCCGCTCATGAAGCGTGTTGTGGACCTGAAGGAAAGAAATTACGCAGAAAAAGACCAGTTTGAAGATGCTCCTGTCAACTACGAGGATGCCATCGAGAACTACAAGCGATTGCTGGATATTACCGGCGATGTAGCTGCTAACATCATCGAACCAAACTCTGAGGATGTTGACCTCGAAGGTCCACACCTGGAGAACGGCCGCATGATTTATGCCAGCAAGACATTCGAGAACCTCGATGCTACCCGCAAGGCTGGCCTCTGGGGCTTGTCTATGCCTCGTCGTTACGGCGGCTTGAACTTGCCTAACGCCATCTTCTCTATGGCTTCAGAGATCATCGCTGCTGCTGATGCAGGTTTCCAGAACATCTGGTCTCTCCAGAGCTGTATCGATACGCTCTATGAGTTCGGTTCTGAGGAGCAGCGCCAGAAGTACATTCCTCGCATCTGCGCAGGCGAAACCATGAGTATGGACTTGACTGAGCCTGATGCAGGTTCCGACTTGCAGCGCGTGATGCTGAAGGCTACACAGGATGAGGACGGCACATGGCGTCTGAATGGTGTGAAGCGTTTCATCACCAATGGTGACTCAGACATCCACCTGGTTCTGGCTCGTTCAGAGGAAGGTACCAAGGACGGTCGTGGTCTTTCTATGTTCATCTACGACAAGCGTGATGGCGGCGTAACCGTTCGTCACATCGAGCACAAGTTGGGTATTCACGGTTCTCCTACCTGCGAGTTGGTTTACAAGAATGCCAAGGCTGAGCTTTGCGGTAACACCCGTCTCGGTTTGATCAAGTACGTGATGGCTCTGATGAACGGTGCCCGTCTGGGTATTGCTGCTCAGAGTGTAGGTGTTGAGCAGGAGGCTTACAACGAGGGCTTGGCCTATGCCAAGGAGCGTGCTCAGTTTGGTGAGAAGATCATCAACTTCCCAGCCGTTTACGACATGCTTTCAAGAATGAAGGCTAAGTTGGATGCAGGCCGTTCACTCCTTTACTGCTGCGCTCGCTACGTAGATATCTACAAGGCTTTGGAAGACATCGCCCGCGACACTAAGCTCACTCCAGAGGAGCGTCAGGAGATGAAGAAATACACCCGCCTGGCTGATGCATTCACACCATTGGCAAAGGGTATGAACTCAGAGTATGCTAACCAGAATGCATACGATGCCATCAGCATCCACGGTGGTTCTGGTTTCATCATGGAGTACAAGTGCCAGCGTCTGTTCCGTGACGCCCGCATCTTCTCTATCTACGAGGGAACTACCCAGCTTCAGGTTGTTGCAGCCATCCGCTACATCACCAACGGTACTTATCTCAGCATCATCAAGGAGATGTTGGAGAGCGAGGTATCAGATGATTTGAAGTCATTGAAGGAGCGTGTTGCCAAGCTCGTAGATCTTTACGAGGCTGCCATCAACAAGGTGAAGGAGGCTAACGATCAGGCAGTTCACGACTTCCTGGCTCGCCGCCTCTACAACATGACTGGCGACATCGTAATGTCTCTCCTCATCCTCGACGATGCTACCAAGGCACCAGAGATGTTCCAGAAGAGTGCCAACGTATATGTTCGCATGGCAGAGGAGGAAGTTCTCGGCCATTCAGCATACATCCAGAATTTCAAGGCAGAAGACTTGGAGAGCTTCAAGGCATAAGAATCAGCAACTTTCCTTTGGGAAGCTTATCGCATAACAAATATAAGAAATCCGTGGGCAAGAAACCTTTCTTACCACGGATTTCTTCGTTTTTTAGAAAGCTACTCTCAAAAACACTATTCACTCTTCACCAATACAGCATAAGTATTTTATATACAAAGAATTACGACCGTGAAGAGTAACAACCAACTCTTCACCTCTTACACCCTTAGTGTTTATCGGGGGTTCAGACGATTTGGTGAAGAGTGAAGGGTAAAAACGAAAGTGGCTTTTTTTACATCAGAAACGCCACTGCATGCGGCAGGGAAGTACACGTCGGAAGTTAGAGATAATCTTGTAGAAACCTTTCTCCCAACGTATCGTTTCATGCCTGGCAATGGCACAAAGTTGCCCTGGTTGAGGGCAATATTGTGCCATTGCCAGGCAAAAATCAGAATAAGGCTCTTTCAATCCACCAAAATTACCATCTTTTCGCCAAATGTACCATGCCGAGGTGGTATCCTTTGCTCTTTAGCAGGTATCTTTTCCACCTTGAGGTCGTAACCTTTCACCCTAATCAGGAATAGGGATTTCCCCCTTCTACTTTAGGGAATCCTTCTCGTTTCTTTTCGGAAGAAAGTAGTACTTTTGCAGGCGTAAACAAGATAATGACCGAGCACTCTTTTTAAAAGGGGCTCAAGATTATAACTTATAAAAACAGTATCGCTTATGAAAAGAAATGAAGTAATGGCACTCATCGCCACAACCATATTGATGTTTGCCGTATGCCTCTCGGCTTCGGCTAAGGGAAAAAGAAACGTGGAGCGGGGAATGACCAAGCAGGAAGTAATAGCCATTCTTGGAGAACCTAAGCTCACCAGTTTCGACATGTATGGGGACAAATGGGAATATGCTAAATATAATAATCTGTTTGGAGATTCCAAGTACATCACGGTCTTCTTCGACAGAAACGGAAAGGTTGTGCAGTACGATACAAGAATCATAGAACCCAACAGCAAGACATCAAATGTACAGCAACCACAACACCCTACTCCACCCCTCTACGATGGAAGATGTGATCCCGATGGCAGAATGGATTACGGCTACAGCCTCGATGATGCTTCCTTCTCCAAACTATATAATAAGGTGAAGAAAGCAAGCTTCGACGACAACAAGTTCGACCTGATAGAAGTGGCAAGCCTCGGCTGCTATTATTCCTGCGCCCAGGTGGTCCGCATCATGAAGATATTCCCTTTCGACGACGAACAGCTGAAAGCGCTCAAAATGATGGCGCCACATATCGTGGATCTTCAGAATACAGGCCTCATCTATAAAGTATTCAGCTTTGACAGCGAAAAGGATAAGGCTGAGGAAATCATCAGAAATAGCAAATAAATAAGGTGATTGATGCGGATTGCAAATCCGCAGAGTATAAAAGGTTAGGTCATTTTTTGATGCCGGATTGCAAATCCGGCAGGACGCCTAACGGATACTAGATAACCACAGAATCAAAGAGGGCGTGTCATAAGTCACATCCAATACGCCCTGGGCTAGGGGCTTTTGGGCTTTCAGCCCGTCCTTTGCTGCCATTATAAGGACTTATGACACACACTCTTTTTCTTTCCCCCTCCCTTTCCATTTTTTCACAAAAATCACAAGGATTGTTAAAATTGAAACTTTATGCTAAACTTTTCCGTCTAAATGCAATCAGATTAATATCTTTCTGAAATAAATAAAACGGGATAAAAAGAAAATAGAAGAAGATTATGAACGGAAAAGTAAAAAACGCAATGGCAGCTCTGCTTCTTGTAGCGGCACCATTGGCTACGCAGGCAAAACAATGGTCGCTGAAAGACTGTATCGACTATGCGCTTGCCAACAACATCGCTCTTCAGAAGACGCAACTCACCAAGGCAAGCGCCCAAGAAGATTATTTGCAGTCGAAAGCTGCTCTGCTTCCGTCGCTCAGCGCCAGCACCAACCAAAGCGTGAACTATACTCCTTGGGTGGCTAGCGGTATCAGCGGTGACGGTTTCTCAAGAGCCAGCATCGACAAGGTGTATTACAACGGAAACTACTCCGTGATGGGTAACTATACCATCTGGAATGGAAACAAAAACCATAATCAGGTAAAACTGAACCAGCTCTCTGCCGAGGCTGCACAGCTCGATTCGGCTACTCAGGCCATCAAGCTGCAGGAACAGATTGCACAGCTCTACGTGCAGATCCTCTACTCTACAGAGGCTATCCAGGTGAACAAGGAGAGCTATCTCTCGAGCCAGCAGAACGAAGAGCGTGGCAAGGAGATGGTGAAGATAGGCAAGATGAGTCAGGCTGATCTGGCTCAGCTCACCGCTCAGAGAGCTCAGGATGAATTCAACATCGTGCAGGCTGAAAGCAATGTGAAGAACTATAAGCGACAGTTGAAGGAACTGCTTCAGATTACAAGCGATGAGGCGTTTGACATCGAGATTCCGAATACCACCGATGAAATGGCACTCGTGGCTGTTCCGGCAATGAACGGAGTCTATGCTGCGGCTCTCGAAAACCGTCCGGAGTTCAAGACCATCAAGAATCAGTTGGCTCAGAACGACTTGAACATCAAGATTGCGAAGGCGGGCAAGCTGCCTACCATCAGCGCTAACGCAGGTATTTCTACCAGCAATACTTCCATGAACAACAATGGTCTTGCCAAGCAGTTGAAGACCAACTTCAGCGTTGGAGGCGGCGTAGGAGTGAGCATCCCTCTCTTTGAAAACCGTTCTACCAAGACTCAGGTGAACAAGGCATTGATTCAGCGCGAAAGCATCCAGCTCGACCTGAAGAACCAGCAGACCCAGCTCTACTCTACCATTGAGAACTACTGGTTGCAGGCTACCACCAACCAAAGCCAGTTTAAGGCGGCAAAGGTTAGCAGCGAGAGTGCCCAGACCAGTTACAATCTGCTGAGCGAGCAGTTTAAGCTGGGATTGAAGAATATCGTTGAGCTAAGAACAGGAAAGGATAACCTGCTCAAAGCGAAGCAGAACGAGCTTCAGGCGAAATACCTCGCCATCCTCAACATCAATATGTTGAAATTCTATAAGGAAGGACATATTTAATTAAGAGGGTGTGTCATTATTCATCGGATTACGCGGAATAAACGGAACCTAAACCGCCTTCCTCGGATTACGCACGGATTTTAAACGGAAACTCGACCTTACGGTCGTGGCGATACCCCCTAAAGTTGGAACGCTACGGCGCTAGCCCAATGGCCGTAAGGCCAAATCCGTTTTAATTCCGTGCGTAATCCGAGGAGCAAGAATGTTCCGTTAACTCAGCGTGTTCCGATGAAGAAAAGAAAAAGTTTTATTATTTCGAATTAAATTAATCTGATTATAAAAAATGAAAAAGTTGAGAATTAGCAAAATCTGGATTGCTGTCGTGGTGATAGTAATCGTTGCCGTGGCGGCATGGGCGATGTCGGGCGGAAAAAAGGAGGAAGATATTAACTTCAAGGAGGAAAAGGTGGCGCTGAAAACCTTGCAGAACAGCGTAACCGCTACGGGTACTATCGAGGCTGTAACCTCAGTAACCGTAGGTACACAGGTGAGTGGTATTGTCAACAAACTCTATGTGGACTACAACTCCCAGGTAAAGAAGGGACAGGTCATCGCAGAACTCGACAAGACCAATCTCTTGAGCGAACTGAATACCGCGAAGGCAAACCTAGCCAGCGCACAGAGCAGTCTGAACTATCAGGCAGCCAATATGGAGCGCTACAAAACCCTTTACAAAAAAGGACTTGTCAGCGCCGATGAATACGAGAATGCCCTCCTCACCTATCGCCAGGCGAAGGAGCAGGTTGCCTCTTCTAAGGAAAACGTGCAGAGAGCACAGACCAACCTCGGCTACGCCACCATCACCTCTCCTATCGACGGAACCGTGATTTCGAAGAGCGTAGAGGAAGGTCAGACCGTAGCGGCAAGCTTCAACACCCCAGAGCTTTTCACCATCGCCAAGGACCTGACCAATATGCAGGTAGTAGCCAATGTGGACGAGGCTGATATCGGCAATGTAAAGGAGGGCGACCGAGTAACTTTCACCGTAGATGCCTATCCGGATGATACCTTCGAGGGAACCGTGAAGCAGGTGCGTCTGGAAGCTACAACTACCAATAACGTAGTAACTTACGAGGTAGTGATTTCTGCTCCAAATGCTGATTTGAAATTGAAACCGGGGCTTACAGCCAATGTTACCATCTACACCCAGGAGCGCAGCGGCGTGCTCGCCGTAGCCAACAAGGCTCTCCGCTTTACCCCTACCAAGGAAACCGTGGGCAAGGATATGAAGATTGTGGATTGCAAGGGCAAGAACAAGGTCTGGGCATTGAATGGCAACACCCTCACCGCTCATCCTGTAACCATCGGTCAGAGTGATGGAATCAATACAGAAATCACCAAGGGATTGAAGCAGGGCGATAAGATTGTTACGGAAATCGTGGTGAATGTTCCGGAAGAAGAGGACGCTCCACAGCAGAGCCAGGGACTGATCAGCGGTCCGGGTCCTAGAGGAAAGAAGAAGTAAGGGGAGAAGTAAAAAAGAATCATTATGTCTGAAACATCAAATAACAACGAGAACAAGAAGGTGGTGATAGAGCTCGACAACGTGCGCCGCGACTTTCTTGTGGGTGATGAAACCGTCCACGCTCTGAAAGGCGTAAGCTTCAAGATCTACGAGGGCGAGTTCGTTACCATTATGGGTAAGTCGGGTTCCGGCAAATCCACCCTGCTCAACCAGCTGGGCTGCCTCGACACCCCTTCCAAGGGCGAATATTACCTGGATGGCGTGAGCGTGCGCAAGATGAGCCGCAACGACAGAGCCATCCTGCGCAACCGCAAGATTGGCTTCATCTTCCAGAACTACAATCTCCTGCCAAAGACCACGAGTGTGGAGAATGTAGAGCTGCCGCTGATGTACAATCCTGCCATCAGCGCAGAAGAGCGCAAGCAGCGTGCCATCGAAGCTCTGAAGGCTGTAGGACTGGGCGAGAGACTCTATCATAAGAGCAATCAGATGTCGGGTGGACAGATGCAGCGTGTTGCCATCGCCCGTGCACTGGTGAACAATCCTGCCGTGATTCTCGCCGACGAGGCAACGGGTAACCTGGACACGAGAACCAGTTTCGAGATTCTTGTCCTTTTCCAGAAGCTCTACGCTGAGGGCAGAACCATCATCTTCGTAACCCACAACCCGGATATCGCCAAATATTCCAGCCGCAACATCGAATTGCGCGACGGACACATCATCAGCGATACCTATAATGACCACATCCTTTCGGCAGCAGAAGGCCTTGCCGCCCTGCCAGCCAATACGGACGAATAACAGTATAGAATATGAATTATCAGAATCTTTTAAAGATAGCCCTTCGAGCGATAGCAGCCAACAAGATGCGCTCCTTCCTCACAGCCCTGGGCATCATCATCGGTATTGCAGCCGTGATTACGATGCTTGCCATCGGACAGGGAAGTAAGGCGAGCATCAAGGCGAACATCGCCGAGATGGGTAGCAATATGATTATGATTTCGCCGGGTGCCGACATGAGAGGCGGCGTGCGACAGGATGCTTCCTCGATGGAGACCCTGAAGCAGGCAGACTACCAGAGCATCAAGGAGGATTGTAATTACATCAGTGCCATTTCGCCTACCGTAAACAGTTCGGGACAGTGGATCTACGGCAACAACAATACGCAGAGTTCCATTTATGGCGTGAACCAGGACTACCTGAGCATCCGCCAGCTGAAGGTGGCAGATGGAGAAATGTTTACCGATACAGACATCAAGGCAGCAGCCAAGGTCTGCATCCTGGGTCAGACCGTAGTGGATTATCTTTTTCCCGACGGCAGCGACCCGATCGGCAAGGTAGTACGTTTCAACAGCATCCCTTTCCGTGTGGTAGGAGTGCTCCAGAAGAAGGGTTACAACTCCATGGGAATGGACCAGGATGACCTCGTGCTCGCCCCATACACCACCGTGATGAAGCGAATCCTGGCACAGACCTATCTGGGCGGAATCGTATGTTCTGCCATTACCGAGGAAGCATCCCAGCCGGCTCAGGATCAGATTTCGGAAATCCTCCGCCGCAACCATAAGCTGAAAGACGCTACTGCCACCACCGAGGCTGATGAGGATAATTTCAACATCCGTTCGCAGGAGGAAATCTCCAGCATGATGAATTCCACCATGTCCACCATCACCATCCTTCTGGGTAGTGTGGCAGGAATCTCCCTGCTGGTGGGCGGTATTGGAATCATGAACATCATGTACGTTTCCGTTACCGAGCGAACCCGTGAAATCGGTCTTCGAATGAGTGTGGGAGCCAGGGGAATTGACATTCTGAACCAGTTTCTCATCGAGGCGATTCTGCTCTCAGTAACCGGTGGAATCATCGGAGTGATATTGGGAGTGAGTCTGTCGCTGAGTCTGAATGCCTTCCTGCACATAGCCACTCAGATAGAGCCTTGGAGCATCATCATGAGTTTCGCCGTCTGTACCTTTACGGGGGTGTTCTTCGGATGGTATCCGGCAAAGAAGGCTGCAAGACTCGACCCTATCGAGGCAATCAGATACGAGTAAAAATCTGATCAGTTTTTTCAGAAATATATCTGTTTTATCAAAACTTTATTGTATTTTTGCAGAAGAATTCAAGAAACTTAAGATAAAACAGATAGAAAGAAGAATGAATACAGAAATATTATCAGCAGATAAAGACCCGATGGGCGCAGCTATTCTCGACTTCCAGAAGCAGGGGAAGGCAGCCCGACTGAGAGTGCTCTCTTCGATGTTCGAGGAAGACGAAATGCCAGTAACCCATCTCTTCAGAAGCGTCCCGGAAATGCCGGTGCTGGAGCAGAAGGCATTGCAGCTAGCCAAGGGACGGGTGCTGGATATTGGAGCCGGCAGCGGTTGCCATACGCTCGCCCTGCAAGAGAAGGGCTTTACGGTGAAGGCGATAGATATTTCGCCCTTGAGTTGCGAAGCAATGAAGTTGAGAGGAGTGAAGGATGCGGAATGCATCAATCTCTTCGACCCACATCTGAGCAGTGGAAATCATTCCGGAGAGAATCAGGAGCAGTTTGAAGGCGGTTTCGATACGATTCTCCTCCTGATGAACGGAACGGGAATTGCCGGAAAGATAGAACATCTCCCAGCCCTCTTCCAGCGCCTGAAGGCGTTGCTGAATCCGGGCGGTCAGATTCTCATCGATTCCTCCGACCTGAAATACATCTACGAGAATGAGGATGGAAGTTTCGACATCAATCTGAATGGAGCCTATTACGGAGAAGTAGATTATCAGATGATCTACAAGGATGTAAAGGGCGACCGCTTCGACTGGCTCTACGTGGATTTCCCATTACTGAAATCCATCGCCGAAACCTGCGGCCTATATGGTGAACTCGTGGCAGAAGGCGAACACTACGACTATCTGGCGAGGATCTTCCAAGCATAATAAAGACGATAAGATTTTACAGTATATAAAGAAAAAAGGAGTTAAGACCATCATCTTAACTCCTTTTTTCTTTATATTTTACTGAAGTTTCGCATGTGGTTCAAGTACGGGCTGAAGGCCCAAAAGCTCCTAGCCCAGGGCAGCGCCCTGGGTATAATGGCAATCAGCAAGGCGCCCTGTAAGGGCAAAAGCTCTATTTTATCGCAGAAATCGTGACATCCGAGAAATCGTTCATCAGGTCAAGAATCTCCAGGGTATGGAAATCCTTCTTCGCCTTCACTTCGATATTCGCCTCCAGGAATTCCTCCTTGGATAACCGGCGCTCTTTCAGTTCGTAGGAATGCACCTCCATTCCCTTCTGCTTGATTTGACTGATGAATTCCTTCACGCTCTCACGAGACGGGGCAGAGAAATTCAGCTCAACGGTAGTGGTTCCCAATGGCGGAATCCAATAGTTCAGCACCTCCAGTCCAAGCAGCACCATCACCGTGGTAAGAGCCGCCGCAACATACATTCCCGTACCGCACGCCAATCCGATGGCCGCCGTCACCCACAAGCCAGCCGCCGTAGTAAGACCACGCACCACATTCTTCTGGAAGATGATGGTACCGGCGCCCAGGAATCCGATGCCCGAAACCACCTGCGCCGCCACACGCGAGGAATCCTTCAGATCCACTCCGAATCCATACTGCGAAACCACACAGAAAAGCGCACTTCCCAATGCCACCAGGAAGTGGGTGCGGAAACCTGCCTCCTTGGCACGATATTCTCGCTCAATGCCTATCGCTCCGCCCAAAAGCAGGGCGAGAGAAAGGCGAATGGTCAGGTCAATATAAGTTGCATCCATATTATTGTCCTTTCTTTAATTAATCAACAAAAAATCATTTAATTGCAAATATACAACTTTTCTTGGAAAGAAAGGCGAGAATTTCAAAAAAATAATGTATCTTTGCAACTGTTAGTGCCAATTTCGGCAATTTACTCTATTTATTCACAAATACACATTATTTAATAATATATATGGCAACAGTTGACGACAAGAAGATCATCTTCTCAATGGTGGGCGTATCTAAGATTATCCCACAAAACCAGAAGCAAATTCTGAAGAACATCTACCTATCGTTCTTCTACGGAGCAAAAATCGGTATCATCGGTTTGAACGGTGCCGGTAAATCTACGTTGATGAAAATCATCGCAGGACTTGAGCAACCTACCCAGGGTGAGGTGGTTTGGAGCCCAGGCTACTCTGTGGGCTACTTGCCTCAGGATCCTCCGCTCGACGAGAACAAGACCGTGAAGGAAAACGTGATGGAGGGTGTGCAGAAAATCTATGATGCACTCGCTGAATACGAGGACATCAACAATAAGTTCGGTCTCGAAGAATATTACGGAGACCCAGATAAGATGGACAAGCTGATGCAGCGCCAGGCAGAGGTGCAGGATATCATTGATGCAACCGATGCCTGGAACATCGACTCCAAGCTGGAGCGTGCGATGGCTGCCCTGCATTGTCCTCCTGGTGATTGGCCTGTTACCAATCTCTCGGGTGGTGAGCGCCGCCGTGTGGCTCTCTGCCGCCTGCTCCTGCAGAAGCCGGATGTACTCCTGCTCGATGAGCCTACCAACCACCTGGATGCTGAGAGCATCGACTGGCTGGAGCAGCACCTGCAGCAGTATGAGGGTACCGTCATCGCCGTTACCCACGACCGCTACTTCCTCGACGACGTGAGCGAGTGGATTCTGGAGTTGGACCGTGGCGAGGGTATTCCATGGAAGGGCAACTACTCTTCATGGCTCGACCAGAAGACCAAGCGAATGATTCAGGAGGAGAAGACTGCCTCTAAGCGCCGCAAGACATTGGAGCGCGAGTTGGAATGGGTTCGCATGGCACCTAAGGCCCGTCAGGCTAAGGGTAAGGCTCGTCTGAACTCTTACGAGCAGATGCTCAACCAGGAGCAGAAGGAGCGCGAGGAGAAGCTGGAAATCTTCATCCCTAACGGTCCTCGTCTGGGCAACAAGGTTATCGAGGCTCAGCATGTGAAGAAGGCATTTGGCGAGAAGGTTCTCTTCAACGACCTCAACTTCATGCTTCCTCCTAACGGCATCGTAGGTGTGATTGGTCCTAACGGAGCCGGCAAGACTACCCTCTTCCGCCTCATTATGGGCTTGGAGCAGGCTGATGGCGGAACATTCGAGGTGGGTGAGACCGTGAAGCTGGCTTATGTTGACCAGCAGCACAAGGACATCGACCCTCAGAAGACCGTTTACGAGGTGATTTCTCAGGGCAACGAAACCTTGCGTCTGGGTGGCAGAGACGTGAATGCACGTGCTTACATCAGCCGTTTCAATTTCTCGGGCACCGACCAGAGCAAGCTCTGCAGCGTACTCTCGGGTGGTGAGCGCAACCGCCTGCAGTTGGCTTTGGCATTGAAGCAGGAGGGTAATGTACTGCTTCTCGATGAGCCTACCAACGATATCGACGTAAACACGCTGCGTGCCTTGGAGGAAGGTTTGGAAGCATTTGCCGGTTGTGCTGTGGTTATCAGCCACGACCGCTGGTTCCTCGACCGAATCTGTACCCACATTCTTGCCTTCGAGGGCAATGGTGAGGTCTTCTTCTTCGAGGGCAGCTATTCTGAGTACGAAATCAACAAGGCGCGCCGCCTGGGCGATACAGAAATCAAGAAGGGTCGCTATCGCAAGTTGATGGAGGAATAGTCACCTATTCTGTGTAAATACAAATGTAAATACAAACGCAAATGTAAATACAACTGTAATTCTACTCAAGTTTCGCATATAAGCTCCACACGCCCTGAAAGGGCAGAAGCTCCTAGCCCAGGGCATCGCCCTGGGTATAGTAGCAATCAATAAGACGCACTGTAAGGGTAAAAGCTGTGTACATTGCCAGTATTTTAAAGCTTTTGCCCTTACAGGGCGACGGGTTTGTGTTCATAATTACCCAGGGCAATGCCCTGGGCTAGGAGCTTCTGCCCTTTCAGGGCGTTTCAACTGTACAGTTAGAATTAATCTCAGACCAGTTCCAGGAGTTCTGCAAAATCATCAATGATAAATTCGGCAGAAGCCAACTGCTCTCGGGTTCCGTTTCCATAGGTTACGGCACAGGCCTTGCAACCGGCATGGTGAGCCATATCCACATCAAAGTTCATATCGCCTACTACGAGGGTTTCAGCCAGAACATCCTTGAATTTTTCAGCTTCTACTGAAGTTACGGGATTCAGAACATCTTCTGCTGAAACTCCGGGATTCTTCATTCCCAGCATCTCTCCCAAAGCCTTGAAGACCATATCGGATGCCGGCTTCACGTGCTCCACATCATCGCCTGCCACAATGGAAGAGAAGATATTCTCCAGCTGCATCTGCTTCACGTATCCATCCAGCGAGCAATGGTTGCGGCTGCTAGCCATTCCCATAATAAAACCCTGGCGATGTAATTCTCTCAGGGTATCTATTACATGAGGGAAGGGCTGCACGATCATCGTCTTCTTGTTATCCAGGAAGATTTCGCGATAGGTTGCCGCACATTCCATTCCTTCCTCAGCACTCATTCCGAAGAGCGAGACGAAGGCCTCATCCAGTCTTAAACCGATGGTCTTGGCACAAGCCTCATCCGATTTCACTTCCAGTTTTCTTGCCCGCATCGTATCCTGCAAGGTCTTCACAATCAAGCTCTGCGAATCGCCGATGGTTCCATCAAAATCAAAAATTATATACTTCATTATTTTCTTGTTCTAATTTCGCAAGTAAGCTCCACACGCCCTGAACCAACGGTCACCGGCCGAAGGGAAAGGTAAAGGGCAGAAGCAAGGTTTAAACAGCACGCCCTGAAAGGGCAGAAGCTCCT